>CAZKAX010000004.1:0-76679 GCA_964550775.1 uncultured Novosphingobium sp.
CCCCTCCACCGCCTGCGGCGGTTCCCCTCCCCCGTGGGGGGAGGATTTTCACGATGACAGAGCCCAAAAAGAGCGACCTCCCCGTCCGCGCCGCATCGGCGGTGGTGATGGTCGCCGTAGCCGGCACCGCGCTGTGGCTGGGCGGTTGGGTGTGGACCGCTTTCGTGGTGATGGTGGCGCTGGGGGTGCTGTGGGAGTGGACGAAGCTGGCGCGAGTGATCGCGCCTTCGTACGCGTCGTTCCTGGCCTGGGAACTTGGAGCGGCCTTCTACATCGGGCCAGCTGCAGCAATGTTGATTTACCTCCGCAATCATTCGGAAAATCCGGCAATGCTGCTGGCTGTGGTGGCGGCGGTAATCGCTACCGATGTTGGGGCCTTCTTTGCAGGTCGTACCTTTGGTGGTCCAAAGATTGCGCCGAAGATTAGTCCGTCCAAAACATGGTCGGGGCTGCTTGGTGGTGCACTGGGCGCTGGTATTGCACTCTACTTGACCGTGCCAGGTCTCTGTTATGACAACTGTCCAACGAACTTGGACCAAATCATGATTGAAACTGTGCAACGGAGCCTGTCGCATTTCGCTTGGGCTGACTTGATCGTGATGGCTGTCATCGGCGCTATCGTTGCCATCACCGCCCAGACCGGCGATTTCTTCGAAAGCTGGATGAAGCGCCGTGCGGGGGTGAAGGACTCTGGCAACCTCATCCCCGGCCATGGCGGGCTGTTTGACCGGGTCGATGGCCTGCTCGCGGTCTGCTTCGTGCTGGGGCTGTTTACGCTGCCGGGCCTGCTGACCGGCCAATGACCCGCACCATCTCCATCCTTGGCGCAACCGGTTCGGTCGGTGCTTCCACGCTCGACCTGATCGGGCGGGAGCGGGACAAGTGGCGGGTGGTGGCCTTGACCGCCAATGGCAATGCCACTGACCTTGCCCGGCTGGCGCGCGAATTCGGCGCGGAACTGGCGGTGGTGGCGGATGAGGCGGCACTGCCGGAATTGCGCCGCTTGCTCTCCGGCAGCGGCATCGAAGCGGCGGGCGGTGCGGCGGCGCTGGTCGAGGCGGCCGCGCGCGGAGCGGATCTGACGCTCGCCGCAATCGTCGGCTGTGCGGGGCTCGCGCCGACCATGGCGGCGATCGAATGCGGCAAGACCGTTGCGCTGGCCAACAAGGAAGCGCTGGTTTCCGCGGGCGAGGTGATGACCGCCGCGGTCGCGCGCAGCGGGGCGACGCTGCTGCCGGTGGACAGCGAGCACAACGCGATTTTCCAATGCCTGGCCGGCAACAGCTATAAACACGTCCGCAGCATCACCCTGACCGCGAGCGGCGGGCCGTTCCGCGACTGGAGCCAAGATCAGCTCCACGCCGCCACCCCGGCGCAGGCCGTGAAGCATCCCAACTGGGACATGGGCGCGAAGATCAGCGTCGACAGCGCCACCATGTTCAACAAGGGGCTGGAACTGATCGAGGCGCACCACCTGTTCCCGGTGGGGCTCGCAAAGCTGCGGATCGTGGTCCATCCGCAGTCGGTGGTCCATTCGATGGTCGAATACCGCGACGGCTCCACGCTGGCGCAGCTGGGGCCAAGCGACATGCGCGTGCCGATCGCCTCGTGCCTCGCTTACCCCGCGCGGATGGACACGCCCTGCGCGCCGCTCGATCTGGCCGCACTGGGCGAGCTGACCTTTCGCGCGCCGGACGAACAGCGCTTTCCCGCCACCGCACTGTGCCGTGCGGCGGCAGAGGCGGGTGGGGCGGCTCCCGCGGTGCTCAATGCCGCCAACGAAGTGGCGGTGGCGGCGTTTCTGGCCGGTCAGATTGCATTCACCCGGATCGCGGTAATGGTCGAACAGGTATTGGCGCGCTATGCTCCGTCGGCACCCGCTTCGCTGGGTGATGTGATCGCGGTCGATGCAGCAACGCGGCAGATCGCGCATGGTTTTCTGGAGTTGGCATAGCTTGATCACTTCCCCTTCGATCCTGATGACTATCGGGGCCTTCCTGCTGGTGCTGGGCCCCTTGGTGCTGCTGCATGAGCTGGGCCACTATCTCGTGGCACGCTGGTTCGGCGTGCGCAGCGATGTGTTCGCGATCGGGTTTGGCAAGGAAGTGGCCGGCTGGACCGACAAGCGCGGCACCCGCTGGAAACTCGGCCTGCTGCCGCTGGGCGGTTATGTGCAATTTTCCGGCGACGCCAATGGGGCCTCGGTGCCCGATCCGGCGCTGGCCGATGCCAGTGCGGAACAGCTGAAAGGCACGTTCCAGGGCGCGCCGATGTGGCAGCGCGCGCTGATCGTGCTGGCCGGGCCGCTGACCAACCTGCTGGCCGCCGTGGCGGTATTTGCGGTGTTCAACATGAGCTACGGGGTGCCGACTTCGGCCCCGGTGGTCGATCAGTTCGCCCCTAATTCCGCCGCACAGGCCGCAGGCATGCAGGTGGGGGACCGGATCGTGGCTATCGATGGTGACCGGATCGAAGCGTTCGAGGACGTGGTCAGCCACGTGATCCTCTATCCCGGTCACCGCCTGTCGATCATGGTCGAGCGGGCCGGGCGGCAGGTGCCGATCGCTGTGACCATCCCGGTGGTGACCAGCACCGACCGGTTCGGCAACAAGATCGAACGCGGCCAGATCGGCGTTTCGGCGCGGCTCAGCTTTGAACCGGTCGGGCCGGTGCGCGCGGTGGTGCAGGGCTGGGATCAGTCGATCGGGGTGATGAAATTCATGGTCGCCGGGCTGCGTCAGATCGTGATCGGCGAACGGTCGGTGCGCGAACTGGGCGGTCCGATCAAGATCGCCAAGTATTCGGGCGAAAGCCTGGCCATGGGCTGGCCCGCCTTCGTCTCGTTCGCCGCGCTGATTTCAATTAATTTGGCATTCATCAACCTCCTGCCAATCCCGGGTTTAGACGGTGGGCACCTGGCGCTTTATGCTGCGGAAGCCATCCGTCGCAGGCCGCTGGATGCCCGCAGTCAGGAATGGGCGTTCCGTACGGGTCTGGCCTTGGTGCTGGCGCTGATGCTGTTCGTCACGCTGAACGACATCGCCTCGCTCCCGATCTTTGGGAGATAGGCAGGAAATTGGAACATAACTGCGGGCGATAAGGCCATCCTTGCTTGATGAATTTGACAGCATCGGGCAGAGGGCCTCTTCATGTCTGCAGTGCGCTTTCGGCCCCGCACGGGGGTGGGCGGCAGGCGCAATGCAAAAACTGACGGGAACCACCGTGCCGAACATTGAAAATTCCAAGGCCTGCACCGCGTCCATCCGCTATGCCATGGCGCTGCTGGGGACGACGATCCTGGCCGGTGTGCCCACTCTCGCCCTGGCGCAAACCGCGCCTGCGGCTCCGGCTGCACCCGCTCCGGCGCCTGCTCCGGTTGGCGATACGATCCAGTCGATCACGGTCACCGGCGCGCAGCGGCTCGAACCGGATACGATCCGGTCCTACATCAAGATGCGGATCGGCCAGACCTATACCCAGGTGGTCGGTGACGGCGCGCTGAAGGACTTGTTCGCGACCGAACTGTTTTCAGACGTGCGGGTTTCGAACAACAACGGCGCGGTGACGATCACGGTAAAGGAAAATCCGGTGATCAACCGGATCATCCTGGAAGGGAACAAGCGGCTGAAGGAGGAAAAGATCCTCCCCGAAATCAAGCTTGCCCCGCGCCAGATCTTCACCCGGTCCAAGGTCCGCGCCGACGTGGCCCGGATCATCGAACTGTACAAGCGCCAGGGCCGCTTCGCCGCCGAGGTTGAGCCCAAGATGGTCCAGCTGGACCAGAACCGCGTCGATATCGTTTACGAAATCCAGGAAGGGCCCAAGTCCAAGGTCCGCAAGATCAACATCATCGGCAACGAGCATTTCGGCGATGGCGAACTGCGCGGCGAAATGGTGACCAAGCAGACCGGGCTGACCAAGATTTTCAGCTCGGGCACCAGCTATGACCCGGACCGCATGGCGTTTGACCAGCAGAAGCTGCGCCAGTTCTACCTGACCAAGGGCTATGCCGATTTCCGGATCGTTTCCGCCGTCGCGGAACTGACCCCGGACAAGAAGGACTTCATCCTGACCTACGTGGTCGAGGAAGGGCAGCGCTACAAGTTCGGCGACGTGAAGGTGGAAAGCCAGCTGCGCGATTTCGACGGGGATCGCCTCGCCGCCCAGCTGCCGATGAAGAAGGATGACTGGTACAACGCCAAGCTGGTCGAAGACACCATCGACAGGTTGAACGAAACCGCCGGTACGTTTGGCTATGCCTTTGCCGACGTGCGCCCCAACTATGATCGCAACAAGGACGATCTCAGCATGGGGATCACCTTCCAGATCGCAGAAGCGCCGCGCGTTTATGTCGAACGGATCGACGTCAACGGTAACACCCTGACCCAGGACAAGGTGGTGCGCCGCGAATTCCGTCTGGCCGAAGGCGATGCGTTCAACTCGCTGCAGGTCAAGCGGTCGACCAACCGGATCAACTCGCTGGGCTATTTCCAGGAAAAGTTCGAAGTTGAACAGCGCCAGGGTTCGGCTGCGGACCGGATCATTCTGGAAGCCAATGTCGAGGAAAAGCCGACCGGCGAACTGCAGCTGTCGGCGGGCTATTCCAGCCTTGAAAAACTGATCTTCCAGGGTTCGATCCAGCAGCGCAACTTCCGCGGGCGCGGGCAGACCGTGGGGCTGTCGCTGTCCTACTCGCAATATTCGAAGAGCGCGGAAGTCAGCTTCACCGAACCTTACATGTTCGATCGCAACGTGTCGCTGGGGGTCAACATGTACCGCCGCGATTACAACAGCTTCAACTACCTCAATTCCAGCCGCAACACGACCTACAAGCAGTCGACCACCGGCATGCAGGTGCGCGCGGGTATTCCGCTGACCGAATTCATGTCGGCAGTGGGCAGCTACACGCTCAACTATGATGACGTCTCGCTCGACAAGACGCAGTTCTTCTCGGACCGCGTGACGCCGGGCTTGCAGGAATGCGACCCGCTGCTGGCTGGACGTTATCTGTGCGAAGCGATCGGCAAGCGCACCAGCTCGATCCTCGGCCTGTCGCTGATCTACGATTCGCTCGACAACCGCATGCGTCCCTCGCGCGGGCGGGCGGTTTCGGTGTCGGCGGAATTCGCCGGGCTGGGCGGTTCGGTGAAGTATGCGCGCATGCGGCTGAACGCGGCGCAGTATTATCCGCTCGGCAAGGGCTTTATCTTCTCGCTGCGCGGGGAAGCCGGTGCGATCAAGTCGATCGGCAACAACAACGCACTGCCGGGCGCCGATCCGGTCCGCCTGACCGACCGGTTCTATCTGGGTGAGCCCGACATGCGCGGGTTTGACATCCGCGGGGTTGGTCCGCGCATTCTGCGCAAGAGCTACGATACGACGACCAACACCTTCGCAACGGATCGCAACCAGTGGATCGATGATGCGCTGGGCGGCCGTTACTATTATCTCGGCCATGCAGAGCTTGAAATCCCGCTGGGATCGGGCGCGAAGGAAATGGGCCTGCGTCCGTCGGTATTCCTTGATGTCGGTTCGGTCTGGGGGCTCAAGGCGCCGCAGATCCAGCCGTTGACTTTCCCCTATTCGGTGGCCTGCAATGGCGCGGTAAGCTCTGGCTTCGCGACCAGTCAGGCAGGGATTCCGACGCTCTCCCCAACCTGCACCGGGACGAACGACGGTGTGGTGGCAGGCATTCCATTCCAGGAATTCTATTCCGGCAATTCGCCCAAACCGCGCGTTTCCGTGGGTGTGGGGGTTAACTGGAACTCGCCCTTCGGCCCGTTCCGGATCGACTTTGCCAAGGTGCTGCTCCAGCGCCCTGGGGATGACACCAAGAGCTTTACTTTCAACGTAGGAACCCAATTCTGATGAACACTCTTCGCAAGGCCGCGCTGCTCGCGGGTATGACCGCGCTGTCCCTGGCCACTCCGGCCATGGCGGCCAAGGACAAAGACAAGGACAAGAACGCCGCCCCGGCTGCGGCCGCTGCACCGGCCGCCGGCGCGATCGTCCAGGGCATCGCTGTTGCCAGCCTCGACGCCGCGATCCAGATGAGCGACGCCTTCCGCGTTGCTTCGCAGCAGCGCCCGGTGACTTACAAGTCCGCCTATGATTCAGCTGAAGCCAAGGGCAAGGCGCTGCAGGCCCAGCTCAAGCCGCTGGTCGACAAGTTCAACACCGATCGCCAGAACCCCAAGACCACCCAGGCCATGCTGCAACAGCAGGCGGTGACGATCCAGACGCTGCAGGAACGCGGCAAGCAGGACATCCAGCAGGCGCTGCTGCCGGTGGCGCTTTCGGAAAAGTACGTGACCGAACAGATCGAGGAAAAGCTTGATCAGGCAGTCCAGGCAGCGATGACCAAGAAGCAGGTGACCCTGCTGCTTCAGCCCGAAGCGGTGATGGCGCGTTCGAACGGCTACGAACTAACCCCGGCGATCGTGGCTGAACTCAACACCTTGCTCCCTGCCGCGCAGCTGGTCCCGCCGACCGGTTGGGAACCGCGCGAAGTGCGTGAAGCCAAGGCCCAGCAGGCCGCCCAGCGCGCTGCTGCGCAGGGCCAGCCGGCTCCGGCCGCAGGCGCTCCGGCTGCGGGCACGCCCGCCGCTCCCGCGCCGCGTCCGGCCACCCCGGCCGGTCCGCAGCCCGACGGGCGCTAAGCCAGGACCTGGGGGCAGGGATGAGCGAACAGCAGGACAGCACCGGCGCGGCGGACAAGGCCGCGCCGGTCTATGACCACCGCGCAATCCTGGCGGCCTTGCCGCATCGCTATCCGATGCTGCTGGTCGACCGGGTGGTCGAACTGGGCGAAGAGCAGATCCACGCCGTCAAGGCGGTCAGCTTCAACGAACAGTTCTTTCAGGGCCACTTTCCGGGCCGCCCGATCATGCCGGGTGTGCTCCAGATCGAAGCCCTGGCACAGGCCGCCGGGATCCTTGCGGTCGAAAACCTCGGCCTCGCGGGCAGCGGCAAATTGGTCTATTTCATGGCGATCGAGGAAGCCAAGTTCCGCGCTCCCGTGGAACCCGGCGTGCTGCTGCACCTTGAAGCCGGCTTCGTGCAGAAGCGTTCGCGGGTGTGCAAATTCTGGGGCAAGGCCAGCGTCGATGGCAAGGTGACCTGCGAAGTGCAGTTCACTGCGATGATCGCGGACGCCTGATTGGTGCGCTGATCGCCTCCGCGATCAGCTTGGCCAGTCCGGCCCGCTCCCCCGGCCCAACCACCCGATTGAGTTACCCTGTGGGTGGTTGGGCCGGGGGAGCGGGCCGGCCTGGCCAGGGAAAGCCGGATGGCTTTCCCGCACCGCCGCCAGGCGGACGAGGACTCCCTTGATTTATCCGCGCGGCCCCGCTATGCGCCGCGCTTCATTTTCCGGCCGGTCGGAACCGGCTACAGCGAAAGAGTGATCCCATGAAGGCCGATATCCATCCCGATTATCACATGATCAAGGTGCAGATGACCGACGGCACCGTGTTCGAAACCCGCTCCACCTGGGGCAAGGAAGGCGACACGCTGGTGCTCGAAATCGATCCCACCTCGCACCCGGCATGGACCGGCGGTACCCGCCAGCTGGACCAGGGCGGCCGCGTTGCCCAGTTCAACAAGCGCTTCGGTGGGCTTTCGCTCAAGAAGAACTGATCGGCGCGCCAGCGTCGGACAAGCGAAAGGGCGGCTCCTTGCGGGGCCGCCCTTTTCGTTGTGCCGGTGCGGTTATGGCCAGCGGGTCAGAAGTTGCGCCCCAATGCCTCCGCATCGGCGTAGGGCAGGGGCCGCAGGAATTCGACCCCGCAGGCGCCGTCGCGAATCCAGCGGATGATCGCCTGGACGGTCACTTCGTCGCAAAGGCGGATGGCGATGAAACCGCCCATCCGCAGCCACGCCGCATCGCTGACCAGGTTGCAGCCAAATGCAGAGAAATCGTTGAGACGCGCAGTGGTGCGGTCCCCGTGCGAACTGCGCACCACTACCAGTCCATGGGCCGGTCGGCGCGCGGCCTTGCGGGTTTGCGGACGGGGGGATTCGGGCAGTTTTGCCTGGGTCTTCAGCTTGGCGGACACGACAGCAATTTCCTTGTCATGCAGGTTGTTACGCATTGAGCTAACAGTGGTTGGTTAATTATTTGGATCGCTGTGCAGGGCGTGCTGCAAATTTTCCGCTTCCCATTCCGCGCGGCCTGTGCAAAGGCGCGCGCCTGCGTTTTCTGGCCCCCGAGGCCAGCTTGTGGCGATCGTAGCTCAGTTGGTTAGAGCGCCGGTTTGTGGTACCGGAGGTCGTGGGTTCGAACCCCATCGATCGCCCCATTTTTGATCAGGCAGGTTATCTGTCAGCAACGCGTCAGCTTGCTACTCCATGGCCCTTGCCGGACATGACGCAGAGTGCCAAAGGGCACAGTCACAAGACTATGCACGGTTTCGCGAATCCCGCCCGATTTCTGCGCCTGGCGCGCAGCCTGACCATGCCGCTGCTGTTGGCAGGACTGGTCATCACCGCCGCATCGCTGGTTTGGGGCCTGCTGTTCGCTCCAGCGGAAAAGCTTCAGGGGGATTCGGTCCGGATCCTGTTCGTCCACGTGCCCGCCGCCTGGCTGGGCATGGGCGGGTGGACCGCGATTGCCGTGGCCAGCCTGACCGAACTGGTCTGGCGGCATCCGCTGGCCGGGATTGGTGCGCGGGCGATTGCCGTGCCGGGTGCAGTGTTCGCCGCGCTGTGCCTGATCACGGGTTCGCTGTGGGGACGTCCTGCCTGGGGTGCCTGGTGGGTGTGGGACGGGCGACTGACATCGATGCTGGTGCTGTTGTTCCTCTACCTTTCCTATCTGGCGCTGGCCGATGCGGCGAACCGCGACGGGGCCGGGCAATCGCGTATTCCGGCGATCTTCGGGCTGGTAGGTGCGGTCAACATTCCGATCATCCACTATTCGGTGCTGTGGTGGAATTCGCTGCACCAGCCGCCCAGCATTTCGATGGGCAAAAGCGAGATGGCACCCGAATTCCTGTGGGCGCTGCTGGCCGCGACGCTGGGGTTTTCGTTGCTGTTCGGCGCGGTGGTGCTGATGCGGATGCGGGCGATTCTGGCTGACCAACAGGCTGAAGCGCGGCTGCGCCGCCGCGCGATGGAGGCAAGCGATGCGTGAAGGGCTGGACCACTGGCCATTTGTCTATGCCGCCTATGCGATCGGCGTATTCGGCACCTTGCTGCTGATTGCGCAATCCTGGGCGGCGATGCGCCGGGCCGAGGCACGCCGCGAACGGAGCCGTGAATCATGAACCAGCCGGTCAAGGCCAAGCACCAGCGCCTGATCCTGGTGCTGATCGCGCTGGTTGCGCTGATCGGCGCGGCGCTGCTGGCGGCCTGGGCGCTGCGCAGTCAGGCGAGCTATTTCTATGTCCCCGCCGACATCGCCAGCAATCCGCCAGAGGCTGACCGCGCGGTGCGCCTGGGCGGGATGGTAGAGGCAGGCTCGCTCAAGACCGATGCAGATGGGGTGACGATCCGGTTTGTCGTGGGCGATGGCAAGGCGCGGGTGCCGGTGCAGTTTAAGGGGATTGTCCCGGATCTGTTCAAGGAAGGCTCCGGCGTGGTCGCCGAAGGCAAGCTGGGCCGCGATGGCACTTTCGTGGCGACCAACCTGCTGGCCAAGCATGACGAGAAATATGTGCCCCGCGAAATGGCGGGGATGAGCGCCGACCAGGCCCGCAAGACGGTGGAAGAGACCAAGTGATCGCCAACCTGGGCCTCGCCGCGCTGTGGCTCGCCGCTGCGCTTGCCGCACTGCAACTGGTCGCAGGCGCGCTCGCGCTGAGCGGGCGGGGGCAGGACTTTGCCGGGATCGTCCGCCCGGTGGCGGTGATTCAGGGGCTGCTGGCGGCCGCGGCGATGCTCGCGCTGGTGGTGCTGTTCTGTCAGACCGACCTGTCGGTCAAGCTGGTTGCCCAGAATTCCCACTCGGCCAAGCCGCTGCTTTACAAGTTCGCCGGATCCTGGGGCAACCACGAAGGATCGATGCTGCTGTGGGTGACGATCATGGGGCTGGCCGGCGGGTTTGTTGCGCTGGTTGAGCGACGCTTGCCCGAGCGGACCATGCTGGCGACGCTGGCCGGGCAGGCCTTTGTCAGCCTGGGGTTCTATGCCTTTCTGCTGCTTGCCTCGAACCCGTTTGAACGGCTCGATCCGGTGCCGGTCGAAGGCATGGGGCTCAACCCGCTGCTGCAGGACCCCGGCCTCGCGTTCCATCCGCCCACGCTTTACATCGGCTATGTCGGGCTTTCGATTGCCTTCAGCTTTGCGATCGGGGCGCTGATCACGCGTGAGGTGGGCCCGGCCTTTGCCCGCGCGATGCGGCCGTGGGTGCTGGGATCGTGGATTTTCCTGACGCTGGGGATCACCGCTGGTTCCTATTGGGCATACTACGAACTGGGCTGGGGCGGCTGGTGGTTCTGGGACCCGGTGGAAAACGCCAGCCTGATGCCGTGGCTGGCGGCGACGGCGCTGCTCCATTCGGCCAGCGTGCTTGCCTCGCGCAATGCGCTGCGGGCCTGGACGGTGATGCTAGGGGTGGTGGCCTTTTCGATGTCGATGGTCGGCACCTTCCTGGTCCGCTCGGGCATCCTGACCAGCGTTCACGCCTTTGCGGTCGATCCGACGCGCGGTTCGTTCATCCTGGCCTTGCTGGCGATCAACATCGGTGCGGCTCTGGTGCTGTTCGGCCTGCGCGCCGCGAGCGTGACCGAGGGCGAGCAATTCGCCGTGACCAGCCGCGAAGGCGCGCTGGTGTTCAACAATGTGATGCTGACGGGGGCTCTGGGGATCGTGCTGGTCGGCACGCTCTATCCTTTGCTGGCGGAAAGCATGGGGCAGAAGGTTTCGGTCGGCCCGCCCTATTTCAATCCGGCAACCGCGATGTTCGTGGTGCCGATGCTGGTGGTGCTGGCCGTGGGGCCCTTGCTGCGCTGGCGGCGTGACCGGCTGACGCGGATCCGGCGTGAAGTGGCCGTGGCGGCGGGGCTGCTGCTGGGCGGGCTGGCGGTGATGATGATCAAGGGCGTACCCTTGCTGCCGATGCTGGGACTGGCGCTGGCAGGCATGCTCGCCGTGGCCAGCCTGCTGCCGCTGCGCGGGCGCAAGCTGCGCACGGTCAAGCTGCCGCTGTGGGGCATGGTTCTGGCGCACTTTGGCGTGGCCGTGGCGCTGTTCGGGATGGCCTGTGACAGTGCCTTCACGGTCGAGCGGCTGGTCGCCGCGCGGGTGGGAGACAAAGTGGCCGTTGGGCCATGGCAGCTGACGCTGAAATCGATCCAGCCGATCGCCGGTCCGAACTGGACCGCGCTGGAGGCCGGGATCGAGGCGAGCTATCAGGGCGCCGCACCCGATTTCCTCAAGCCGCAGGCGCGGCAGTTCTGGACCCCCTATCAATCGACCAACGAAAGCGCGCTCGATACGCGGTGGAACGGCCAGCTTTATGTCGTGCTGGGCGAACAGGCCGGGGACGGGCGCTGGCAGCTGCGGCTGTGGTGGAAGCCGTTCGTGCCGCTGATCTGGTACGGTGGGATCCTGATCGCACTGGGCGGCGTGCTCGCGCTGCTGGGCCGGGTGGCCAGCGACCTGCGCCGGATCATCGCGCGTGACAAGATCAGCTGGCGCCGTGAAAGGCAGGGTCGATGAGCGCGCCTGAGCGGAAAACCGCCGGCTGGGTGCTGTGGCTGCCGCTGGCGCTGTTCGTCGGGTTTGTGGCGCTGTTCATGTCCGGCCTGCTGCGCCCGGCAGAGCGAGAGATCAAAAGCGCGATGATCGGCAAGCCGCTGCCGCAGTTCGATCTGCCCGCCGCTGTGGCGGACCGGCCCGGCCTGTCGAGCGCGCAGATGCAGGGCGGCCAACCGCGCTTGCTCAACATTTTCGCCAGCTGGTGCGTGCCCTGCGCCGCCGAAGCGCCAGTGCTGGCCGAGCTTGCCGCTGCCGGGGTGGAAATCGACGGGGTGGCGATCCGCGACCAGCGGGATGATCTGAAAGCGTTCCTCGCCCGCAATGGCAATCCCTATGCCCGGATCGGCGCGGATGATGTCAGTGCGGTGCAGTTTGCGCTGGGGTCTTCGGGCGTGCCGGAAAGCTTCATCATCGATGCCAAGGGCACGATCCGGTATCAGCACATCGGCGAAATCCGGGCCGATCAACTGCCGCTGATCCTGACCAAGCTGAAGGAGGCGCAGCAATGAAGCGGCTGCTGATCCCGCTGTTGCTGCTCGCCAGCACCGCGCCCGCGCAGGACAAGCTGCCGCCCGCGCCCTATGCCTATACCCAGCTGGCCGACCCGGCTCAGGAGGGCAAGGCTCAGGCGCTGATGCTGACACTGCGCTGCCTGCAATGCCAGGGCCAGTCGATTGCCGATTCGGACGCGCCGATCGCGGGTGACATGCGCAACCAGGTGCGGCTGCGGATCGCGGCGGGTGAGGAGCCCGAGGCGATCCGGGGCTGGCTGATCGAACGCTATGGCGATTACGTGAGCTACAAGCCCGCGCTGACCAGCCTGACCTGGCCGCTGTTCGCCGCGCCGGTGTTGCTGCTGCTGCTGGCCTTCGCATTGCTGCGCCGCCGGTTTGGCGGAAAGGGGGCGTGATGGGCTGGGTGTTGGTTTTCGGGCTGGCTCTGGCCGCTTTTGCCGCGCTGGTGCTGGTGTTCAAGGCCCCGCGCAAGGGCTGGGAAGCGATTGGCGCGGCGCTGTTGCTGGGGATCGCCGGGTTCGCCTGGCAGGCCCGGCCCGCGCAGCCCGGTGCGCCCAAGCAAGCAGTTGAAGCAGAACGCAAGGATGCCACGGCGCTGGTCGCTGCGCGGCAGGAACTGGCCAAGGCCAGCGGCCAGCCACCCAACAGCTGGATGGTGATTGCCGATGCCCTGGCCCGCAATGGCGATTTTGGCGATGCCGCAGGAGTGGTGCTGGGCGCGGTCGAGAAGAATCCGGACAATGCCGATGCCTGGCTGTCGCTCGCCAACAATCTGGTCGGCCACGCCGATGGGGTGCTGACCCCGGCCTCGCGCTATGCCTATGACCGCGCGATCCAGGCCGATCCGCAGCATCCCGGCCCGGCCTTTTTCCTGGGGCTGGCGCTGGCGGGGGAAGGCAAGCTGGATGAAGGCCGCGCGCTGTGGGCCGATCTGCTGGCCCGCGCGCCCAAGGATGCGCCCTGGCGGGCCGATCTGACGGAGCGGCTGGCGCGGCTGGATGCCTTTATCGCCGCACAAACCGCCAACCCCGGGCAACCCCGTTGATCTGCCATGCTGAATCGGTTTGCCGCCCCATTCCCGCACTGCTAAGCGCGGGCGGTTGACCGGGCTGATCCTGCGGGAAGGCCAGTCGTGATTCAGGGGCGCTGTTTCGCATGAACCAAGCTGTTGACGAAGGTGCCGCTGATCCAGCGGCCCAAGGCGCAGAGTCCGCCGAAGGACATGGCCATCACCACGGCAGTATAGGCGCGCTGGCGATTGGCGCGATTGGCGTGGTGTTCGGTGATATCGGTACCAGCCCGATCTATGCGTTTCGCGAAACTTTCGCCGGGCACCACCGGATCGATGCCGATCCGCTGCACATCCTGGGTGTGCTGAGCCTGGTATTCTGGTCGATGATGATCGTGGTGACGTTCAAATACGTCCTGACCATCATGAAAGCTGACAACAAGGGTGAGGGCGGCAGCCTGGCGCTGCTCGCGCTGATCAACCGCAAGACCGAAGGGGCCAGCTGGACCGCGCCGATCGTGTTGCTGGGGGTGTTCGCCACGGCGCTGTTTTATGGCGATTCGATGATCACCCCGGCCATGTCGGTGTTGTCCGCGACAGAGGGTTTGTCCTATGTCAGCCCGGCGTTTGAACCGTTCATTCTGCCGGTTGCACTGGTCATCCTGGTCGGCCTGTTTGCGATCCAGTCACGCGGTACGGAACAGGTTGGCAAGCTGTTCGGCCCGATCATGATTCTCTATTTCCTGACCCTGGCCGCGCTGGGGATCATGCACATCACCAAGCTGCCCAGCGTGATGCTGCAGATGCTCAACCCCCTCAACGCAGTGAATTTCTTCCTGGCTGACGGGTTCCGCGCCTTCATCGCGATGGGCAGCGTGGTGCTGGCAATTACCGGGGCAGAGGCGCTCTATGCCGATATGGGGCATTTCGGGCGCAAGCCGATCGGGCTGAGCTGGATGACCTTCGTGCTGCCGTGCCTGCTGCTCAACTATATGGGCCAGGGCGCGATGGTGATGAGCGCCAGCCCCGAACAGGCGGCTGAACTGATCAAGGATCCGTTCTTCCTGATGATCCCCGACGCCGTGCGGATACCGGTGGTGATTTTGGCGCTGCTGGCCACGATCATTGCCAGCCAGGCGGTGATTTCCGGCGCGTTCTCGCTCACCCAGATGGCGGTGCAGCTGGGTTTCGTCCCGCGCGTCAGCATCAAGCACACTAGCGCTTCGGCTGCCGGGCAGATCTATATCCCGGTGATCAACTGGGCGCTGATGATCGCGGTGATCCTGCTGGTGCTGTTCTTCCGTTCATCCAGCAACCTGGCCGCGGCCTATGGCATCGCGGTGACCGGGGCGGTGACGATCGATACGATCCTGCTTTCGGTTGTGCTGTTCAGCCTGTGGAAGTGGCCGATGTGGAAGGCGGTGCCGCTGGTCGCGCTGTTCTTCCTCGTCGACATTACCTACCTCGGCGCGAACCTGATCAAGGTGCCCGATGGTGGCTGGGTGCCGCTGATGATCGCCGCGGCGATCTTTACCCTGCTGACCACCTGGTCGCGCGGTCGCAGCCTGATGCGTCAATCGATGACCGAAGGGGCTATCCCGATGGAGGTCTTCGCCAAAAGCGCGCATTCCAGCGCCACCCGCGTGCCGGGCACGGCAATCTTCATGGCCAGCACCGCGTCGGGCGTGCCATCGGCGCTGCTCCACAACATCAAGCACAACAAGGTGCTGCACGAACGCGTGGTGATCCTGACCGTGGCGATCCAGGACGTCCCCTATGTGGACGAGGACAAGCGCTGCACGGTCAAGGACCTGGGTCAGGGCTTTTTCCGCATTTCGCTGAAATACGGCTTCCTTGAGGAAACCGACGTGCCCAGCGCGCTGCAACGCGCCGACATGTGCGGCGGGCCGTTCGAGATGATGAAGACCAGCTTCTTCCTGTCCCGCCAAACCCTGATCGCATCGTCCAAGCCGGGCATGGCGATCTGGCGTGAAAAGCTGTTCGCGTGGATGCTGCGCAATGCCGCCAGCGCGATGGAGTTTTTCCGCCTGCCCACCAACCGCGTGGTTGAACTGGGCAGCCAGGTGGAAATCTGACGCTGGGCTGGTATGCCCGTTTCGCCCGGATGCTGCGCCTGCCGGTGGCCGGGCTGGGGCTCTACATGGTCTGGTGCGGGTTCTTTCCGGCCTATGCGATCAAGCTGGGGCTAACCGGCTGGATGACGAAACTGTCCGCCGCGCAGGCCATTGGCGGCGCGATGATATGGATGGCGGCCGTGCTCGATCCTGACCGGCCGGGACCGCTGGTTGCAACCGAACCCGGTGACGACGAATCCAGCGAAGGCATGAAGTTCTCATCGCTGTTCGGCAGCAGCCCGGTCGGCTGGGCGGTGCTGGCCTGCGGCTTCTTCATCTGTCCCTTCGCCGCGGGTCAAACCCATATCGACGCGTTCGGTTTCCTGGGCCTGTCGTGGGTAATCCTGTACATCGCGGTGACCATGGCTAGCAGTTCAAAAAGCGATGCCTGAACGGATGATTTTCCTACACGGTCTGGATCTGGTATGCAGCGCAGGCTCTTTGAAATCGTGAACCCCGCTCCCGTTTTGTGCGCGCAGGCATAATTTTGCCAAAATCGGGCAATGTGTCACCTTGTTCGCCCGGTGCGGTGCGTAAATGTTTGTAAAAGTGTATAAGTTTCGGATTTTAACAGGGTGACAGAGGTGTAACCCTTGTCACCCTGTTGTCCGCCCGCCGGCATGGTCATCCACGCCGGTTGCGGGTGGCAAACCACGGGCCGATGCGGCGGATCGCCTCTTCGACTTCGGGCGTGGACACGGCGAAACTGATCCGCATGAAGTGACGCCCGTCCACCGGATCGAAATCGATCCCCGGCGCGGTCGCCACCCCGGTCGCTTCCAGCAATTGCTGGCACAGTTCCATGGAGTCGTCGGTAAAGTCTGACACGTCGGCATAGATGTAGAACGCCCCGTCGGGCGGAGCGAATTTGCCGAGGCCCATGCCGGGCAGCGCCGCCAGCAGCAGCTCGCGGTTGCGGGCATAGGTCTGGATATGGCCCTCCAGCTCCTCGATGCAATCCATCGCGACGGCCCCGGCATGCTGGGCCAGGCTGGGCGGCGTGAGGAACAGGTTTCCCATCCGCGCGCGGGCGGCGTCGATCCCGTCCTTGGGAACCACCAGCCAGCCCAGGCGCCAACCGGCCATGGAGAAGTATTTGGAAAAACTGTTGACCACCAGCGCCTCGGGCATCACCTCCAGCATCGACGGGCAGGGCTGGCCATAGGAAATGCCGTGATAGATCTCGTCCGAGATCATGGTGATCCCGCGTTCCCGGCAGACTGCGGCAATCGCGGCCAGTTCTTCGCGCGGGATGATCGTGCCGGTGGGATTGGCCGGGCTGGCGAGGATCACCCCTTGCGGCGCAGGATCGAGCGCGACGAGGGCCCGGGCGGACAGCTGATACCGCTCCGCCGCGCCGCAGGGCAGCTCGACCGGCTCCATATGCAGTGCGCGCAGGTTGTTGCGATAGGCGACATAGCCCGGCCGGGCGATGGCCACCCGCGCGCCGGGATCGAAGCTCATGTTGAGCGCCAGGACCAGCCCGGGGCTGGCCCCGCAGGTCAGGATCAGCTGCGCCGGGCTGATCTCTACCCCGTGCCGTTCGGCATAGAGCTGGACGATCCGGGCCTTGAGTGTGGGGCTTTCCCAATAGCCCATCGGATCGGCATCGAGCACCCGGTGCGCTTCGGCGATAGCAGCCGCGGGGGCGCCGGTGCTGGGCTGGCCGAACTCCATGTGGATGATCGAGCGCCCTTCGGCCTTGAGGCGGTGGGCGAGGCCCGAAACGGCGATGGCGTGAAACGGTTCGATCTGGGCAGTCATGGCCACCGGACTAGCCGGGCAAGGGCCAAAAGAAAAGCGCGGCGCCCCGGGTGGGACGCCGCGCCTTTCAAAGCCAGAGGCTCAGCCGGTTAGCTGAGGTTGGCGCTGACCATGCAATACAGCATCGGCAGCGACAGCAGCAGGTTGGTGCGGCTGGCATAAAGCGCGCGCGGCGCGGCGGCGGCCTTTTCCTCAGCCGAAGCTTCGGTCGCGCCCAGGTTGAGGATCTTCTTCTGGGCCGGCCAGATGATGAACCACACGTTGAACGCCATGATCAGCGCCAGCCACATGCCCAGGCCAATCATGTTGACCTGACGTTCGCCGCTGAAAGTCATCGCCTGATGGCCGTAACCGGCGGCAAAGGCGATGATCAGGCCGGTGACCACGGTCAGCAGCGCGGCATAGCGGAAGAAGAAGAACACCTTGGGCGCGATGTGCCCGGTGATCGCACCCTTCTGGTCAGCCGGGATCGACGGCATGGTCGGTACCTGGACGAAGTTCAGGTAATAGAGCAGCCCGATCCACAGGATGCCGAAGAAGGTGTGCAGCCAGTGGGTCACATTGTTGAGATCGACCGGCACGACGCCGCCGTAACAGATCATCACCCCGATCGCCGCGGCGAGGCCGACTGCGAGTACCAGATGGAGATTTCCGAAGAACTTGGCCATTGCTTCCCCCTTATTGAAGCGTTGTTATCGAATGGTCCCACGGCCCCTGACAGGGGCCACGCGGCGCATTATGCGCCTTTTGCCGCGCTTGCCAAACCCTTTTGCGAACAATTCTTATTCGTGCGGAGGATCGGACAGCACCTCGGCCTCGGCCTCTTGCGCCAGACCGTGGCGCAGCAGCATCGGCAACTGGGCAAAGGTGAACAGGAAGGACAGCGGCATGAACAGCCACAGCTTGGCCGCGATCCAGTCTCCGAACGACAGGTAGTGGCGCAGGCCTTCGTTGAGCGCGGCGAAGAAGATGAAGAACCAGCCCCAGTTGCGCGACAGTTTCAGCCAGCCCGCATCGTTCAGCCCTTCAAACGCGGCTTCGAGCAGCAGTTTGAGATAGGCCTTGCCCCGGCTGACCCCGAACAGCAGGACCACGCCGAACATCAGATAAATCGCGGTCGGCTTGCGCTGGATCCACACCGGATCGCGCAGCGCGATGGTAAGCGCGCCGAAACCGACGATCAGCACCGTGGTCAGCCACAGCATCGGCGAAATCCGCCCCAGCCGCCAGCGCGACACTACCAGCGCCGCCACCGCCGCGACCATGAAGGCCGCCGTGCTGCGGATCACGGCCATCACCTCGGCCACGGTGTTGTTGTGATCGCTGGGAGAGTAGTGGCGATAGACCAGGAAGAACACCAGGATCGGCGCGTAATCGACCACCAGGTTGAGCCAGCCGGTGGCGGGTTTGGCGGGGGCAGGGCTCTCGCTCATCAGGCCACTCCCGCGATGACTTTGGCGACGAGATCGGGATCGAACGGGCGCAAATCGTCGATTTTTTCGCCCACGCCGATGGCATGGATCGGCAGGCCATACTGCTCCGCCGCTGCGACCAGCACCCCGCCGCGCGCAGTTCCGTCCAGCTTGGTCATCACCAGTCCGGTCACCCCGGCCACCTCCTTGAAGATCTCGATCTGCTGCAACGCGTTCTGGCCATTGGTGGCATCCAGCACCAGCACCACGTCATGCGGCGCCTCGACATTGAGACGACCCAGCACCCGGCGGATCTTGGCCAGTTCGTCCATCAGCTCGCGCTTGTTGTGGAGCCGCCCGGCGGTATCGACGATCAACACGTCGGTCCCCGCCTCGGTCGCGGCCTTGACCCCGTCGAACACCACGGCGGAGGGATCGCCGCCTTCGGGGCCCTTGATGATCGGCACGCCCAGCCGCTCTGCCCAGACCGCCAGCTGGCCGATCGCGGCGGCGCGGAAGGTATCGCCCGCGACCAGCATGACCGAATAGTCCTGTTCCTGAAACAGGTGCGCCAGCTTGGCGATGGTGGTGGTCTTGCCCGAACCGTTGACGCCGATCACCAGCACCACTTGCGGACGCGGGAAGGCCACGATGTCGAGCGGCTTGGCCACCGGGCGCAGGATCGCGGCGACTTCATCGGCGACGGCCTGCTTGATTGCCACTTCGTCCGCGCCGCGATCGAACCGGTCATCGCTCAGCCGCTCGCGGATCCGCGCGGCGGCGCGCGGGCCCAGATCGGACAGGATCAGCGCGTCCTCGATCTCGTCCAGCTGGGCATCGTCCAGCCTGGCCTTGCTGACGATCCCGGCGAGGTTTTCGGTCAGCCGTTCGGAGGTCTTGCGAAAGCCGCCAAACAGGCGGTCGGTCCAGCTGTCGCCGCTCATATCAGCAGGCCTGCGTCTAGTCGGGTCGGGGTGTGGGTCACGATGGTTCCGGCAATGGTCTGGGGCGGCAATTGCACCCGTGCGAAGTTAGCCGCATGGCCCGTCCCGTCGCGCTCCGCAAGCACCTGTTGCGGCTTGCCGACAAGTGATTGCAGCCACACAGCCCGCAGATCGGCGGCCAGAGCGCGCAGCTGCGCCGCGCGGGCGCGGATCGTGGCGGGGGGCAGCTGCGGCATCCGCGCGGCGGGGGTGCCGGGGCGGCGGGAATAGGGAAAGGTGTGGACGTGGACCAGGCCCAGTTCGCGCACCAGCGCAAGGTTGGCCTGATGCGCGGCCTCGCTTTCGGTCGGGAACCCCGCGATCAGGTCCGCGCCAAACGCGATGTCGGGGCGGACGCTGCGCAATTGTTCGACCAGTTGCTCAGCTTGTCCGCGCAAGTGCCTGCGTTTCATGCGTTTCAGGATCAGATCGTCGCCATGCTGAAGCGACAGGTGGACATGCGGCATCACCCGCGCCTCATTGCCCAGCAAGTCAAGCAGCAGCGGGTCGATCTCTACCCCGTCGAGCGAGGACAGGCGCAGGCGGGGCAGGGCCGGGAAGGCATCGAGCACCGCGCAGACCAGCGAGCCGAGCCGGGGCCCGTCCGGCAGGTCATGCCCCCAGCTGGTCAGGTCCACCCCGGTCAGCACCACTTCTTGCGCGCCCAGCGCCAGGTGGCGTTCGACCTCGCGCAGCACCTCGACCACGCTCAGCGAGCGGCTCGGCCCGCGGCCTTGGGGGATGACGCAAAAGGTGCAGGCATGATCGCAGCCGTTCTGCACCGCGATGAAGGCGCGGGTGTGGGTGCGGGTGTCGGCGGCGGGGGCCGGGGGGACGTTCCACATCCGCGGATCGAGCTTGGCCGGGTTGGGGACCAGCCCGTCAACCTCGGGCATCGCGGCGAGCGCCTGCCGCTCTACCTCTGCGGCGCAGCCGGTCACGAGCAGGCGGGCGGAGGGCCGGGCCTTGCGCGCGCGGCGGATGGCCTGGCGGGTCTGGCGCACGGCCTCGGCAGTGACGGCGCAGGAATTGATCACCACCAGATCGTCTTCGGCAGCGAGCAGGCGGCGCAAATCCTCGCTTTCAGACAGGTTCAGCCGGCAGCCCAGCGACACGACCTCAAGGGTCACCCGCGCGCTCCGTAATCGGCGGGATCGAAGCTGCCGCGAAAGCTCTCCGCCGCCGGGCCGGTCATCAGGATCCGGCCCTCAGGCGTCCATTCGATCGTCAGATCGCCGCCGGTGAGCGCGATGGTCACCCTGCGGTCCGCCAGCCCCCGGCGCATCGCGCCGATCGCCGTGGCGCAGGCCCCGGTGCCGCAGGCGCGGGTCTCTCCCACGCCGCGTTCCCACACCCGCAGGCGGATGCGGCTGCGGCTTTCGATGGTGGCGACGTTGACGTTGACCCGCTGCGGGAACAGCGGATCATGCTCGATCTCCGGCCCCAACCGGTCAAGCTCTACCGCCTGATTGTCGGTCACGAAGAAGATCACATGCGGATTGCCGACATTGACGCAGGTCGGGCCGTCCAGCCCGTCCCAGGCGACCGGCAAGGTGTGGGTGTCCATCGCATAGGCGAGCGGGATCTGGCCCCATTCGAACCGGGGTTCGCCCATGTCGACCGCAATCCCGCCATCGGCCGGATCGGCGCGCAGTTCGCCGCCCAGCGTCTCGATCCGGGCCGGGCCGCCGTGGAGCAGGCCGACCGCGCGGGTGGCATTGCCGCAGGCTTCCACTTCGCCGCCATCGGCATTGAAGATCCGCATTCGGAAATCGGCGCTGACCGAGGGTTCCAGCAGGATCAGCTGGTCACAGCCAATCCCGGTCTTGCGATCCGCGAGGGCGGCGGCGAGCGCATTGGTCATCGCGGGCACGGCATCGGCGCGCGCATCCAGCACGATGAAATCGTTGCCTAGCCCGTGCATCTTGACGAAGGGAACCCGCATGGCCCGCGCTTTAGGCGCTGGGCGGGCCAGCGTCCAGACCTGCGGCTCAGGCGCGCTTGGCGCGGGGTGCTTCAGGCTCGTCGGTTGTGCTATCCGCTTCCGGCTGCTCGGCGCCAGGCTGGAGCACCAGATCGAGCTGTTCCAGCTCGGCAAAGACCGCATCGGCGGGGCCGGGCTTGCCATAAAGGAAGCCTTGGGCTTTCAGCGAGCCGAATTGCTGCAAGGCTTCCAGCACGCGCGGCGTTTCGACCCCTTCGGCGGTAACCGGCAGGCCCAGCCCTTCGCCCATCGCGATGATCGAGCGCACGATCGTGGCGCTATCCGGGCTGTCGGGCAGGGTCATGATGAAGCTGCGGTCGATCTTGATCCGGTCAAACGGCAGGCTGCGCAGCTGCGAAAGCGAGGAATAGCCGGTGCCGAAATCATCCAGGCTGACCCGCACGCCCTGATTTTTAAGGCTGGTAATCAGCGAGCGGACCAGGCCCATGTTGTCATGCAGGCTGGTTTCGGTGATCTCGATTTCCAGTCGGCTCGGCGGAAAATTGGCCTCGACCAGCAGTTTGAGCAGCTTTTGCGCAAACCACGGATCGCGCAACTGGATGGGCGAGATGTTGACCGACAGGGTCAGGCGCGGATGCCAGAACCGCGCATCGGCCAATGCCTGACGGATCAGGCTTTCCGACAGTTCGGCAATCGCGCCGATTTCCTCGGCCACGGGGATGAAGATTTCCGGGCTGACCACGCCCAGCGTTGGCGAGCGCCAGCGCGCGAGCATTTCGAAGCCAACCAGCTGGCCAGTCGAAAGGTCGATCTGCTTTTCATAAAAGGGCACGAATTCGCCCAGCGAAACCCCGCGGCGGATCCCGGATTCCAGTTCGCTGCGGAATCGCAGTTCGCTTTCCATCGCCGGATCGAACCAGCAATAGCGGTTCCGCCCCCGCTTCTTGGCCTGATACATGGCAATATCGGCCATGTGCATCAGGACCTGCGAATCAAAATTTGCTCCCGGTTCGGTGCGGGCCAGACCGGCGGAAATGGTGGTTTCGACGCGGAAATCGCCATGCTCAACCGGTTCGCTCACCGTGGCGATCAGATCGGCGGTGATCCGGTCGACAATGGCGGTCTGGGCCGGATCGAACGGAACGACACAGGCAAATTCATCGCCCCCGATCCGGGCCAGCAGGCCGCGTTCGGGCAATATTGCAGCGATCCGCTCCGCCGCAGTGCGCAGCATGGTATCGCCTGCGGCATGGCCGTGCAGGTCGTTGACCGATTTGAAATTGTCGAGATCGAGCATGATCATCGCCACGGCTTCGCCCTGGGTCCCGGCCTGGTGGATCAGGTCATCGGTCTGGCCGGCGATCGAGCGGCGGTTGAAACAACCGGTCAGCGGATCGGTATCGGCCAGAACCTTGGCCTGTTCCTCGGCCAGACGGCGGATCTGCACTTCGCCCGTGAGTTCGGCATAGCGGCGCCAGCCAAAGATCACGAGCGCGACGTTGAGCAGCAGCGCATTGGTCAGCAGCATGTCGGGCCCGCCGCCGTGTCCGGCCAGGGCCTTGACCACTTGCGGCAGGACCGTGCTGCCCGTGCCGACGAACATGATGATCGAGGCGACCACGATCCCCAGCGCGATCACATCGCGCTTGGCCTTGACCAGGGGCGGTTCGCTCCCCGTTCGCGGCGCGGCAATACTGGATTCCGTCTTGGCCATGGCTGGCGGCCCCCTGATGCCAGTTACAACCGGGGAATCGCATGCCGAACTGAATTTTGTGTTAAGCCTGATCCGGCCCGGATGGCCCGGTGCCGGGCATACCTACTTCTTCAGGCCAATCTCGCGCAGGCGCTGCTGCAGGAAATCGTCCGCCGTAATCGAAACCGGGTAGCGGTCCGGATTGTCCGCGCTGATGCATTGCGGCAGCGTGACAAAGGGGAAATCGCTGCGCAGGTGCAGGAAGAACGGCATTGAATAGCGGCTGAAACTGGCGCGCTGGGGATCGGGGTTGCGGACCCGGTGGATCGTGCTGGGCAGCAGGTTGTTGGTCAGCCGTTCCAGCATGTCACCGACGTTGATCACCAGCGCGCCTTCGGGCGGAGAGGCGCTGATCCACTTGCCTTCCTTGGTCAGCAGTTCCAGCCCGGCCTCTTCCGCGCCCAGCAGAAGGGTGATCAGGTTGATGTCCCCATGCGCCCCGGCGCGGATCGATTCACCGGTGGCATTCGGGATCGGCGGATAGTGCAGCAGCCGCATCACCGAATTGCCGTCCTCGATGGCGGGATCGAACCAGTGTTCGTCCAGCCCCAGATAAACGGCAATCCGCGACAGGATCGTCGCCCCGACCGCATCGAACTGGCGGTATAGTTCGCTGAACACCGCCTGGAAGTCCTCAGGGCGATCCGGCCAGACGTTGGGCGGCATCGAATCTTCCAGGGGGCTGCCCGGCGGCAGATCGCGGCCGATGTGCCAGAATTCCTTAAGGTCATGCGCCTTGGCGTCCTTGGCAATCTCGACCCCGAACGGCGTATAGCCGCGCGCCCCGGCAATCGCGGCATCGTGGTAGCGCAGCTTTTCCTCGACCGGCAGTTCGAAGAACGCCTTCGACAGTTCCCAGGCCCGGTTGATCAGCGCGCGGTCGATGGCAAAGTCTTTGACCATGGCAAAGCCGAAGGTCTTGAAGCTGTCACCAATCGCCTTTGAAAAGGCGGCCGGGCTGTCAGCCAGCGAGAGAATGGGGAGAGTGGAGAGCGGCATTGTGGACCTGTCTGCAAATCTGTGGCTATGGGCAGGTCATAGACACTTTCGCGGGCGCTGGCATGAGCAAAATCAAAAACCACTGGCTGATGAAAAGCGAACCGGATGTTTACAGCTGGGACGATCTGGTGGCCGAGGGCGAGGGCACCTGGGACGGGGTGCGCAACTATACCGCCCGGATCAACCTGCGCGCGATGGCGGTGGGGGATGAGGTGTTCTTCTATCACTCCAACATCGGGCTGGAGATCGTGGGGATTGCCGCGATCAGCCACGAGGCCTTTCAGGACCCCACGGACGAGACCGGACGCTGGTCGGCCGTGCGGCTGAAACCGGTGCGCAAGCTGGCGCGCAGCGTCACGCTGAAAGAGATCAAGGCCGATCCGGCGCTGGCCGAAATGGAACTGCTCACCAAATTCCGCCTTTCGGTTTCGGGCGTGACCCAGACCGAATGGGACTACATCCTGAAGCTGGCCGAGGGCTGATCAGCCTTTCGCTTTCGCCCGCAGCCCCGAAATGGTGGCGCCCCCGGCGCTGAGCTGTTCGACGTCGATCACCAGGTGCAACAAGCGCAAACCCTTGCGGTCCTTTGCCTCGGCCAGCGCGGTTTCGAACTCGGCAGTGGTCTCGACCCGCTGAGCCCAGCCGCCATAGGCGCGGGCGAGCATGGCGAAGTCCGGGTTGGCCAGTTGGGTGGCGGAAACGCGGGCCGGGAATTCGCGTTCCTGGTGCATCCGGATCGTGCCGTACGACCCGTTGTCAACCAGCACGACCAGCAGATCGCAGCCATATTGCGTGGCGGTGGCCAGTTCCTGCCCGTTCATCAGGAAATCGCCGTCTCCGGCGAGTGCGATCACGGTCCGTTCCGGATGGCGCAGCGCGGCGGCGACAGCGGCGGGGACGCCGTATCCCATCGAACCGTTGGTCGGGGCCAGCTGGCTGGGAAAGCCGTTGTAGTGCCAGTAGCGGTGCCACCAGCCCGAGAAATTGCCTGCCCCGTTGCAGATGATGCTGTCGTCGGGCAGCGCGGCGCGCATCGCGGCAACGCAGCTGGGCATATCAAGCTGGTAGCTGCCGGGGCGCGGGCTGGACCAGTCGAGCCATTCGAGGTGCGCTTCCTCGCCCGCGTCGAACGGCACCACATCGTCATCCCACAGCGCGGCGGCTTCGGCGAATTCGGCCATATCGGCGCAGATCGGCAGGTCGGTACGGTAAACCCGGCCGAGCTCTTGCGGATCGGGGTGAACGTGGACCAGCGTCTGGCCGGGGTGTTCCGGGGTGACGAGGGTATAGCTGTCCGTGGTCGCCTCGCCCAGCCGCGCGCCCACCACCAGCACCAGGTCGGCCAGCCTGATCCGCTCGGTCAGCTTGGGGTTGGGGCCATAGCCCAGGTTCCCGGCCCATACCTTGCTGGAATTGGCAATCGCGTCCTGACGGCGGAATGCGCCCGCCACGGGCAAGCCGATCCGTTCGGCGAATTCCGCGAAGTGCTCGCGCGCCTTGGCGTGCCAGCCCGCGCCGCCGATGATCGCGATCGGGCTCGCGGCGTCGGCGATCAGGTCCATCATGGCGCCCATCGCATCGGGGCAGGGCACTTGCGCCGGGCGGTGGACTGCCGGACGCGGAGAAATGCCGCTGACCGGATCGAGCAGCATGTCTTCCGGCAGGGCCAGAACAACCGGCCCGGGGCGCCCGGCAATCGCGGTGGACCAGGCGCGTGCGATATATTCCGGAATGCGCGCCGCATCGTCGATCCGGGCGGCCCATTTGCACAAGGGGCCGAACATTGCGGCAAAATCGACTTCCTGAAACCCTTCCCGGTCACGCAGGCCACGATCGACATCGCCGATGAACAGGATCAGCGGCTGCGAATCCTGCATCGCGGCGTGGACCCCGATGCTGGCATTGGTCGCGCCCGGCCCGCGGGTGACGAAGCAGACCCCGGGCCGTCCGGTCATCGCGCCGTCCGCGCAGGCCATATAGGCAGCCCCGCCTTCCTGCCGGCAGACCACGCTCTGCACTTCGGGCGAATCGTGCAGCGCATCGAGCACGGCGAGGAAGCTTTCCCCCGGCACGGTGAAAATACGGTCGCAGCCTTGCTCGATCAGGCAGTCGACCAGCAGGCGGCCGCCGTTGACGGTGGGATGTTCGGTCATTTCCGGCACTTATCCTCAACTGGTTTCGCGGGCAACTATCGCGGCGGTTAACCAAGGGAAATGGTTACTGTCCCACAACGGGAAACTGGCCGTTAACCGCGATTTTCCGGCTGGTGCGATGGTCAACAATTTCTTAACCCGGCCTTCATGAGAAGGTCGCTTGTTCTTACCGACGAAACCGCCCGGCACCCGTTCCTGGCGAGTCTCCCCCCGCATGTTCGCCAGGGCACCCAGCCGCTGCGCGTGAAACGGTCGGGCTGGTTCCAGCTGTCCGACCTGCGCGATTTCGTGGTCGCCTATTGCGCCTGCTTCGTCGGGGTCTCGGTCTTTATCGCCTGACGTTCCGCCGCAACCAGCTTGCGCGCGATCCAGGCAGAGACCAGACACATCGCCGCGCTGAGCAGCAGTTGCTGGACAATCGGCACTCCCGCGGCGGACAGGCCCGTCGCCACCAGCGATCCGATCACCATAGCCCCTGAATTGACGATATTGTTCGCCGCGATGGTCCGCGACGTCTGCGCCTTGTCCACGAAAGTGGTGAGGAAGGCATAGAGCGGGACCACGAACATGCCCCCCGCCACCGCGATCCCCAGCAAGGTCAGCATCAGCGGCACGGCCAGCGGTTCGGCCATGAATTGCCCGACATTGAGCATGACCCCGGCGGGATGATCGGGCCATTCGCGGCACACTTCGAAAAAGCCGACCACGAACAGCCCCATCACGATCACCGATGGCGGTGAATAGCGGGCCGATACCGTGCCTTTCAGCAGCGCGTTGACCGATACCGAACCGATCGCGACCCCGACCGAAAAGATCACCAGGAACAGGCTGGACACTTCCTTGCTGGCCGACAGGACATTCTTGGCGAGCGGCGGGAACTGCACGAACAGCACCGTGCCCACGGCCCAGAAAAAGCTGATCGCCATTATCGCCAGGAACACCCGCCGGTCATGGCTGGTGTTGCGGACCAGCTGGATCGAGGCGCGGATGAAGTGGTAATCGAGCGGTTCGGCCGCGTGATACGGCGGGGCATCGGGCACCTGGCGGCTGACCATATAACCGACCAGCGCGGTCAGCACCACGCCCGCCGCGGCCCATTCAACCGGCAGCCAACCGGCCAGAATCGTGCCCGCCAGGATCGCGATATAAGTGCCTGCCTCAACCAGTCCGGTTCCGGCCAGCACTTCATCCGGGCGCAAGTGCTGGGGCAGGATCGCGTACTTGATCGGCCCGAAGAAAGTGGAATGGACACCCATTCCGGTCAGCGCGGCCAGCATCAGCGGCACCGCGATCGATGTAACGGCCATGCCCGACCAGGCCATGACCAGCCCGGCTGCGCCCAGCAGCATGATCAGGATTTCGGCCGCCTTGACGATCCGGATGATCTGCGCCTTGTCCCGCATGTCGGCCAGTTGCCCGGCAATTGCCGAAAGCACGAAGAACGGCAGGATGAACAGCCCCGATGCAATCGCGCTGAACTGGGCTTCGGCCTGTTCGCTTTTGTACACGTCATAGACCACGAACAGGACCATGGCGTTCTTGAACAGGTTGTCGTTGAAGGCATTCAAAAGCTGGGTAACGAACAGCGGCAGGAAGCGCCGGCTGTGGATCAGGTGGGTCTGGGTGGTCATTCCGTGGATTCTTTCAGGCCCTTGGTCGCGGCGGACCCTAGCGGCACTTACCCTGCGGACAAGCCCCAATCGTCTCTTTTGCCCGCAACCGGCAAAGGCTATGCAGGGGAGCGATGTGGAGCCTCCCCAACCTTCTCACTCTGTCGCGGATCGTCGCGGTGCCCCTGCTGGTCGCGCTGTTGTGGTGGCCGCAGTGGCAGTTCGGCTATGGCGTGGCCTTCGTGCTCTACTGCCTGATGGGGATCACCGATTACTTCGATGGTTATCTGGCCCGGGCGCAGGGCGCGGTTAGCAAGCTGGGGCAGTTCCTTGATCCGATCGCGGACAAGATCATGGTCGCGGCGGTGATTCTGGTGCTGAGCGCGCAGGGTGTGCTGACCGGGCCCTATGTGGGCGACATGCACGTGGTCGCCGGGCTGGTGATCCTGATCCGCGAGATTGCGGTTTCGGGCCTGCGCGAATTCCTGGGCGGCCTGCGGGTTTCGGTGCCGGTCAGTGCGCTGGCCAAGTGGAAGACCACGTTCCAGATGGTCTGCCTGGGCGCGCTGATCCTGGGAGAGGCGGTGCCGGGCTGGACCATGACGCTGGGCGGCATGACCATGAATTTCCCCCATACCGTCGGCCTGACCACACTGTGGGCGGCAGCGGCGCTGACGGTGATTACCGGATGGGACTATCTACGGGTCGGCCTGAAGCACATGGATTGAGCGCTGGTGCTGTGGCTTGCCTTTCTAGCCGTTGCATCCAGCCCGGCAACGGCTGCGCCCGCGCCGGTGTTGGATCCGGTCACACGGGAAATCATGGCGGTCGGAGAGACCTCGACCCAGATCGCCTTTGAAGTGGACCCCAAGGGCAAGGTCACAGATTGCCGGATACTGGTCCCCAGCCTTTCGCCTAAACTCGATCAGCGCGCTTGTGAGATCGTGCAGGAGAAAGGGAAATTCGGACCATGGCGGGGGCCGGAAAAGGGCAAGATCCGCAAGTTCAGCACCCGGATTCTTTGGAAGATCGAGGAATAGCGGAGCAAACCTGCAGCGAATCGCAGGGGGTGCGCGCGGTCCCGGGCTCGCTCGGAACGTGCGGTCTTGAACCGGCCTGCGCCAAAGTGACAACCGGGTGACAGCGTCCGTTCGAAACCACGCTTTTCGGCCATTCCCGCCGCCAACAAGGTGACAGGGTGTCCGGGTGTTTTTACGCTATATTTCAAAAATTTACGCCAAATAAGGTGACACATGTGCGTTTTCACATGTCACTTCGCCTGGGCGGAGTGGCAGGGCAGGTGGATTGACAGTTTCAAAGAGCAGTCCGAACCATAGCAGACCGGCGGCGTGTAGGAAAATCAAACGCGCTTGTGTCATTAGCTAAACTTAGCTAAGTTAGCCCTATGCCCACGGTCAATATGCACGACGCGAAAAGCCGCCTGTCCCAGCTGGTCGCCATGGTCCGATCCGGGGCGGAGCGCGAGGTTGTGATCGCGATCAACGGCACGCCGGCGGCCCGGCTGGTCCCGATCGAGGCCAAGCCGCAACTGCGCTGGGGCCTGCTCAAAGGGCGGATCAAGGTGCCCGAATCGATCGATGCGGGCAATCCAGAGATCGAACGACTGTTCGAAGGTGGCGGCGATTGAGGCTGTTGCTCGATACGCACATTCTGCTGTGGCGTATGGCTGGGAGCGAGCGGCTGTCTGCCGATGCCTTGCGATTGATGGACGAGACGGCGGACGAACTGCTCGCCAGCACTGCGTCGATCTGGGAAGTCGCGATAAAGTGGGCGCTGCGTAAAGGCGCGGCGGACGATATGCCACTGTCTGGCCGCGAGTTTTCTGCCGCGCTCGATGAAGTGGGGATTCGCGTCCTGGCGATCACCCCGGCCCATGCCGCGGCCACCGAAGACCTGCCCGCACTGCACCGTGATCCCTTCGACCGCCTGCTGCTCGCTACCGCGCGCCACGAAGGCTTGACCTTGCTGACCCACGATGCGCGGCTGGGCGATTATGGGGCAGGGGTTCGCGTGGTTTGAGCTCGATTGCTGGCATCAGGTGCAGCGCTAACCCGCCCGCAGTTCCTCGGCCAGCAAGCGGAATTCCTCTGCGCGCGGGCTGTTCTTGCGCCAGACCAAGGCGATTTCGCGGTTCGCGCTCTCGCTGCGCAAAGGGCGGGCGACCACATCGGTGCCGTTGAGAATCCCGGCATCGAGCGCCATTTCAGGCAGCATGGTCAGGCCCAGACCGTTGTCCACCATCTGCACCAATGTGTGCAGGCTGGTGCCGATCATGGGCGCGCTGGCGCGCAGTTCGGGGCGGTTGCAGGCGGCCAGCGCGTGCTCTTTCAGGCAGTGCCCGTCTTCCAGGAGCAGCAGGCGGTTTTCATCGATCAGATCGGGTGAGATCTCGTCCGGCGGATCGCGCGGATCGTCCTTGGGGAAGGCGACCCACAGCGCGTCGAGCTCGATCGTTTCCTTCTCCACCTCGCCGGTCGGATAGGGCAGCGCCAGCAGCACGCAATCGCTGCGCCCGTGGTGCAGGCTTTCGATCGCCGCCGCGCTGGTTTCCTCGCGCAGGTACAGCTTCAGCTGCGGGCGTTCACGGCGCAGACGCGGCAGCATCCGGGGCAGCAGGAACGGGGCGATCGTGGGGATCACGCTCATCCGCATTTCGCCCGAGAGCGGCTGCCCGGCGCTTTGCACCATGTCGGACAGTTCCTCCGCCTCACGCAGCAGCCGGTGCGCCTTGGCCACCACCGCATTGCCCAGCGGCGTAAACCGCACCGCACGCTTGGTCCGTTCGACCAGCACTACGCCCAGCAGATTCTCCAAATCGCGCAAGCCCGCGCTGAGCGTCGATTGCGACACGAAACAGGCATCCGCCGCGCGGCCGAAATGGCCATGCTCGTGCAGCGAGACGAGGTACTGGAGCTGTTTGAGGGTGGGGAGGTAGGTGGTCACTGGCTGAGCGCCCGTCGACAATCGTCCGCCAGCGCTGGAAGACTGTCCATGACTGTTTTCCAGATAATGGACAGGTCGATCATGTCGTAATCGTGACGCAAGGCATTGCCCATGCCGCGCACCGCATCGGCAGAAGTCATCGGGGAGATATGGGCCATCCGTTCTGGTCCAATCTTGATAACGGCTTCGGTGATCCGGTGCAGACAGCGCTCAACCGCATCAAGGGTTTTTGGATCGCTGACAAAGCGCGCGTAGTCATACCCGGCGATATAGCTCGCGATACGCTCAGCATTCTCGACAATGTCATGCAGCCGCAGCGCCTCGCGGTCAGAAGACACGCATGCGGTCCCGGTCGATTTCCGCCTGCATCCGGGCGTTGCGCGCCGGTTCAACCACCATATCAACTTTGGTGCCGAGCAAGCGGCTAAGCTGTTCGTTAATTGCTGCGAACTGGAACAGGTCGATTCCCGCCGCTTCGTCAAATTTGACGGCCAGATCGACATCCGAGGCCGGACCCTGACCGCCGCGCGCCGTGGACCCGAACAGTGAAACATGCGTCAGACCCAGCTTGCGTAAGGTGGTCTGGTTCCGTTTCAGGCGTTCGATGACAGTCTGGCGATCCATGCGGCGATTCTGGCGAAGTGCGGGCGGGCGGTCAACCGTGCAATGTCACTCCGCTGCGTCCGGCTCGCTCCCGCCAATCTCGTCGATGTGCGCCATCTTCAGCTTGTTCTTGACCACGGCAAAGGCAGTCTTGCCTTCGACCAGATCGAGCGCGTCCTTGCCGAACACTTCGTAGCGCCAACCCTGCAGCAAGGGCAGTTCACGTACCCCGGCAGCGAGCAGTTCCAGATCTTCGCTGCGCGCCAGCAGGCGCGAGGCGACGTCGATTTCGCGGCTGCGGATCTTGAGCAGCAGCTTGAGCAGGTCGGCCACCAGTGCGCCTTCCTTGCCCAGCGGCGCACCGCGTGGGGTACGCGGCGGCAGTTCGGCGTCGGTCAGCGGCTTTGCGGCTTCCAGCGCGGCCATCATGCGGCGACCGATCTCATTGTCCTTCCACGCGGCGGACAGCCCGCGCACCTTGGCCAGATCGGCCTGGGTCTTGGGCGGGTGGCTGGCAATATCGGCCACGGTTTCATCGCGGGCAATGCGGCCGCGCGGGATGTTCTTGTCCTGCGCCTCAAGCTCGCGCCAGTGGGCCAGCGCCTTGAGCCGCCCCAGCATCGCCGGATTGCGCCCGGCGGCCTTGATCCGCTGCCACGACAGATCGGGATCGTTCTTGTAATTGGCCGGATCGGCCAGCTTTTCCATCTCGATATTCAGCCACACCCCGCGCCCGGTCTTGATCAGGCGCTGGAGCAGCTTGGGGAATATCTTGGATAGGTGAGTCACATCGCCGATGGCATATTCGATCTGCCGTTCGGTCAGCGGCCGCCGCGACCAGTCGGTAAACCGCGCGCCTTTGTCGATCTGCAGGCCCAGCCACGATTCGACCAGGTTGGAATAGCCGATCTGCTCGCTCTGGCTGACGGCCATCATCGCGATCTGGGTGTCAAAGATCGGATGCGGGGTCTTGCCGGTGATATTGTAGATGATTTCCACGTCCTGCCCGCCGGCGTGGAACACCTTCAGCACGTCCTCGTTATCGACCAGCAGGTCGAGCAGGGGGGACATATCCAGGTCTTTGGCCAGCGGATCGATCGCTGCGGCTTCCTTGTCATCCGCGATCTGGATCAGGCACAGTTCGGGCCAATAGGTGTTCTCGCGCATGAATTCGGTGTCGACGCAGACGAATTCAGCTTTGGACAGGCGCTCGCACAGCTCGGCCAGCGCTTCGGAAGTCGTAATCAGGGGGTGTATCTGCATGGTTCTTATCTGTAAGTGAGCCCGTGCGGGCTCGCGGCTTGACAAAAGCGCGGCCATCGCCTGTTAGCCGCGCTTTCGCCCCTGCCTGAAAGCGGGCCGATTGGAAAGAGTTTCGATGCATCTTTATCGTTCGCACACCTGTGGCGCGCTCCGCGCCTCTGACACTGGCCAGACCATCCGCCTGTCGGGCTGGGTTCACCGCAAGCGCGACCATGGCGGCGTGCTGTTCGTCGACCTGCGCGATCACTATGGCATGACCCAGATCGTCGCCGATGTGGACAGCCCGGCGCTGCCGGTGCTGGAAGGCCTGCGGCTGGAATCGGTGGTGACCATCGATGGCGAGGTCAAGGCGCGCGCGGCTGGCACCGAGAACGCCAATCTGCCGACCGGCGAGATCGAAGTGTTTGCGCGCGGCGCGACTGTGCTGAGCCGGGCCGAAGAACTGCCGATGCCGGTGGCGGGTGAGCAGGAATACCCCGAGGACGTGCGCCTGCGCTATCGCTTCCTCGACCTGCGCCGCGAAACGCTGCACGCCAATATCATGACCCGCACTGCGGTGATCCGCGAAACCCGGCGGGCGATGGAAGACATCGGCTTCACCGAATTTTCCACCCCGATCCTGACCGCCTCCAGCCCCGAAGGCGCGCGCGACTTTCTGGTGCCGAGCCGGATCCATCCGGGCAAGTTCTTTGCCCTGCCGCAGGCTCCGCAGCAGTACAAGCAGCTGCTGATGGTCGCCGGTTTCGACCGCTATTTCCAGATCGCCCCGTGCTTCCGCGACGAAGATCCGCGTGCCGACCGGCTGCCGGGCGAATTCTATCAGCTCGACCTCGAAATGAGCTTCGTCACCCAGGAGGAAGTCTGGGAAACGATGGAGCCGGTTATGGCCGGGATCTTCGAAAAGTTCGCGAACGGCAAGAAAGTGACCCCGGCGGGCAGCTTCCCGCGCATTCCCTATGCCCAGGCGATGCTCGATTACGGCACCGACAAGCCGGACCTGCGCAACCCGCTGGTGATCCGCGATGTGACCGAGGAATTCACTTCGTCGGGCTTTGGCCTGTTCGAAAAGATCGTCGGCAGCGGCGGCAAGGTGCGCCTGATCCCGGCCCCGGAAACCGCCGGTCTGTCGCGCAAGTTCTTTGACGACATGAACGAGTGGGCGCGCAGCGAAGGCCACGCGGGCCTTGGCTATGCCACCCGCAAGGACGGCACTTTCGGCGGCCCGATCGCCAAGAACCACGGCGAGGACAAGATGGCCGCGTTGTGGGACAAGCTCGGCCTTGGCCCCAACGACGGCGCCTTCTTTGCCGCAGGTAAGGAAGAACAGGCCGCCAAGCTCGCTGGGGCGGCGCGCGTCAAGGTCGGCGATCAGCTCGGCCTGACCGAGCAGGATGCCTTCCGGTTCTGCTGGATTGTCGATTTCCCGTTCTACGAATGGGACGAGGACAACAAGAAGGTCGATTTCGCGCACAACCCGTTCTCGATGCCGCAGGGCGGGCTGGAAGCGTTGCAGACGCAGGATCCGCTGACGATCAAGGCCTACCAGTACGACATGGTCTGCAATGGCTATGAACTGGCCTCGGGCTCGATCCGCAACCAGCATCCGGACCTGATGGTCAAGGCGTTCGAGCTGACCGGGCTGAGCCAGGCCGATGTCGAGGCGCGGTTCGGCGGCATGTACCGCGCATTCCAGTACGGCGCACCGCCGCATGGCGGGATGGCGGCGGGCGTGGACCGGATGGTCATGCTGCTCTGCGGGGTGCAGAACCTGCGCGAAATCACGCTGTTCCCAATGAACCAGCGCGCCGAAGACCTGCTGATGGGCGCGCCGTCGCTTGCCGAAATGAAGCAGCTGCGCGAACTGCACCTGCGGGTGGTCGAACCGCAGAAGGGTTGACGCCGCGGCGTCATGCTTGGCACACCTGCGTCCGGGGGTCGCGTCCCGGACGAGGGGGATTGGCGTGCGTGCATTTGCTCTGACTGTCGCTGGACTTGCGCTTGGCCTTGCGGCGTTTCCCGCTCAGGCGGAAGTGCTGCAGGTGTTCGGCATGAACCCCGCCCGCAACGATGATGCGGCGGCGCTGCGTTCGATTGTGGTCGATGGCTTTGGCGGCAGCGAAGGACCGGCCCTGACGATCCGGATTGAGGATCTGCTGCGCGGGCTGAGCGTGGACGGGACGCCGTGGTTCCGCGTGCTGCCCGCTGCCACCGCCAGCGGCGGCGATGCGCTGCTGCGCGGCACGGCCGATGCCGAAGTGCAGTTCCAGCGCTATACCGAAAAGCGCGAACAGTGCGCCGAAAAGGATGGCGACGGCAAATGCCTGCGCAAGGAGCAGCGCGAAGTGAAATGCTCCAAACGGCGGATCACGCTGGATGTGGCGATGCGGATGGTCCGGCCCGACGGGACCCTGATCTTCTCTGATGATGCCCCGGAATCGGTGGAGGACAGCTCGTGTGAAGGGGATGAAAATCCGCCTCGCAACCGCAACGATGTGGTGCGCGGGCTGGTTGGCCGGGTGGCGGAACGACTCCGGTCGGAATTTTCCCCGCGCTATACCGATGCGCAGATTCGGGTCGATGAAAACCGCAAGGGCCTGGCAAAAGCCGATGCAGACCGGTTCAAGCAGGCGGTCAGACTGACCAAGTCCGATCCGCATGCTGCCTGCCAGGTATGGAGCCAGGTGGGGGCTGGCAATCCGGGCCACGTGCCAACCCAGTTCAATCTGGCGCTCTGCGCTGAAACCCGTGGCGCGGAGGGCGAACAAGCCGCCTATGCCGGTTATCGCAAGGTGCTGGAAATTTCCCCCAATTATGGTGCTGCCATTGCCGGGACGGGCCGAATTGACCGCAACTTGCGCGCCCGGGCCCAGATTGCCGCACACAATCGGGAATGAATTGCTTTTCATTTTTCGCAAAGGCATGGCGAACCCACCAAGCCCACTTGCCAGCGCCTTTGCCGTTCTCTAGGGCGATGGCCGAAACAGTTTAATCTGCCGTTCACGAAGGGACACATCCATGAGCGACACCGCCGATCGGGTTAAGAAAATTGTGGTCGAACACCTCGGCGTCGAAGCCGACAAGGTCACCGAAGATGCCAGCTTCATCGATGATCTGGGCGCCGACTCGCTTGATATCGTCGAGCTGGTGATGGCCTTCGAAGAAGAGTTCGGTGTGGAAATCCCCGACGATGCGGCTGAAAAGATCAGCACCGTCGCCGATGCGATCACCTACATCAACAGCAACAAGGGCTGATTGCCTCAGCCACATGCCCCGTTTGGTGCCCCGCTGCGGTGCGCCAATGCCGCTTCGGCGGGGTAACGGGGTAACGACAGGCTCAGCCCCCGCGGGCTGGGCCTGTTGCGTTTAAGGAACTTGGAGAGTCGAATGCGCCGTGTCGTCGTAACCGGACTGGGCCTTGTCACACCGCTGGGCGGGGACGTGGAAACCACTTGGAAGAACCTGATCGCCGGGAAAAGCGGCGCGGGCCCGATCACGCGATTCGACACGACCGACCACAAATGCACCATCGCCTGCGAAGTGAAGGGGCCGGATCACGAATACGGCTTCGATCCGGGCAAGCGGGTGGACCACAAGGTCCAGCGCCAGGTCGATCCGTTCATCATCTATGGCATCGATGCCGCCGGACAGGCGCTGGAAGACGCGGGTCTGGTCGATATGGATGAAGACCTAAAGCTGCGTACCGGCTGTTCGATCGGTTCGGGCATCGGCGGTCTGCCGGGGATCGAAAGCGAATCGATCGTGCTTCATGAAAAGGGCCCCAGCCGCGTATCGCCGCACTTCGTCCATGGCCGCCTGATCAACCTGATCTCGGGCCAGGTCAGCATCAAGTACGGGCTGATGGGCCCCAACCACGCCGTCGTCACTGCCTGCTCCACCGGGGCCCATTCGATCGGCGATGCCGCGCGGATGATCAAGGATGGCGATGCCGATGTGATGCTGGCGGGCGGGGCGGAAGGCACCGTCAACCCGCTTGGCGTGGCCGGGTTTGCCCAGGCTCGTGCGCTCAACTGCAGCTATAACGACCGGCCGCAGCAGGCCAGCCGCCCCTATGACAAGGACCGTGACGGTTTCGTCATGGGCGAAGGCGCGGGCGTGGTGGTGCTGGAAGAATACGAACACGCCAAGGCGCGCGGCGCGAAGATCTATGCCGAAGTGGTCGGCTATGGCCTGTCGGGCGATGCCTATCACGTCACCGCCCCGCATCCTGAAGGCAAAGGCGCGGAACTGTCGATGCGGATGGCGATGCGGAAAGCCGGGATGGAGCCGGGCGACATCGATTATGTCAACGCCCACGGCACTTCGACCATGGCCGACACGATCGAACTGGGCGCGGTCAAGCGCGTGCTGGGTGCCGATCTGGGCGGCGCTTCGATGAGCTCCACCAAAAGCGCGATTGGCCACTTGCTGGGCGGCGCGGGTGCGGTGGAAACGATCTTCTGCATCCTGGCGATCCGTGACCAGATTGTTCCGCCCACGCTCAATCTGGACAACCCGGATGAAGGCACCGAAGGCGTCGATCTGGTCCCGCACACGGCCAAACCGCGCCGGGTCCGCGCCGCGCTGAACAACAGTTTCGGGTTTGGCGGCACCAATGCCAGCGTGATCGTCAAAGCGATCGAAGACTGATGATCCGCCGCGGCGTTCTGGCAGCGGTCCTGGCGGCAGTGCTGCTGCTCGGCTGGTTCGTCAGCGGCTGGTTCAGCGCCGGGCCGCTGGCCAAGGATACGCCGTTCACCGTTCCTGATGGTTCCAGCCTGTCCAGCGTGGCGGCCAAGCTGGAAAAGGACGGGGCGATCAGTTCCGCCAGCTTCTTCAAGGCGCGCGCGCGGGTGTTTGGCGTGGGCGCATCGATCAAGGCGGGCGAATTTCTGCTGCCCAAGGGGGCCAGCCCTTCGCAGATCCTCTCGATCATCCAGGGCGATGAAGTGCTGCGCCGGTTCGTCACCGTGCCCGAAGGCATGCCTTCGATCATGGTCTATGACCGGCTGATGGCCAACCAGCAGCTGACCGGCAGCATCGATGTGCCCGCCGAAGGATCGATCCTGCCTGACACCTATGAAATCGAACGCGGGGAAAGCCGCCAGGCGGTGCTGCTGCGGATGCAGGCCGCGATGCAGCGCGCGCTGGGCGAACTGTGGGCCGGGCGCGATGCCAATGTGGTGGTCAAGACCCCGCAGGAAGCGCTGACGCTAGCTTCGATCGTCGAAAAGGAAACCGGCAAGCCCAGCGAACGCACCATCGTCGCCGGGCTCTATTCCAACCGGCTGCGGCAGGGGATCATGCTCCAGGCGGATCCGACGATCATCTACCCGATCACCAAGGGTAAACCGCTCGGCCGCCGCATCCGCCAGAGCGAGATCCAGGCGGTCAACGATTACAATACCTATTCGATGCTGGGCCTGCCCAAGGGCCCGATCACCAACCCCGGCAAGGCATCGATCGCCGCCGTGCTCAACCCGGCGCAGACCGACGCGCTCTATATGGTCGCGGACGGCACCGGCGGGCACCAGTTTGCCAGCACGCTGGAACAGCACAACGTCAACGTCGAAAAGTGGTACACGATCCGCAAGGAACGTGGGGATTTCTAACTAACAATCCCCGGTGCGGCTGGCGCTGCCCTGAAACTGAATTCGCGCCCGCCCGCCCATGCTGTCGGTTTCGATCAGGGCGTTTCCGGAAAAGCGCAGGCTGGTGCTCATCCCGCTGGCGGAAATGTTGCCTTCCACGATCCGCCCGGTGCACTGCATCGTCGCCGAGCCGGTGCCGTTGGAGACCGAACAGCCGCTGCCGCCATTAGTCATGTCCGCCGCGACTTTCAGGATCGGGTCGCGCACATCGGACGGTGTCAGGCAGATGTTCTGGCTGAATGAACCAGAGCCGGTCGACATCGTCATGCTGTACAGGCCCGGTGTCAGGCCGGAGCCCGTTGGCGCGGCTGGGGCCGGGGCGGGGGCCGGTTCGGGTCGGGGGCCGGAATAGGACGCCGGGAAAGCCAGCCCGATTCCCGGGATAAGCTGCACGATCCAGCTTTCGAACTCGGCCAGGTTGGCCTTGATCTGGGTCGGACTGACCCCGCCTTTCAGCACGATCACCCGTTCCGGCTCAAAGCTCGGCGTTCCGCCACCGGGGGCGGACGAGAAGGTTGCACGCAGGAAATACTGCTTGGCATTAAGCCGCCGCGCGATCCCCGCTGCGTCGGCATGCTGCAATGCATTGCGATAGCGCAGCCGGATCGCCTCGCAGTTCTGGCCAGCCGCATCGGTGCACTGGATCCCGGAAATCTGGTATGGCAGGCCAAGCTTTGACCAGACCCCCAGGAAGGGTGCTTTGCCGTTGCCCGAAAACTCCGCTTTCCAGCCCATGTCGGCCAGCACGGCGCGCAATTGCGCTTCATCATAGCGGGCCAGATTGGTGGGGAGCGGAGTGGCGGTTGCGACAGCCGGTCCACCCCCGGCCTGCGCCGCGCCGCCCAGAGTCAGCGCCACTACGGCGGCGGCCAGCACGGGCCGGCGCATCAGAATTGCCCCGCGGCCAGCCGGGCCGCGTGATGGGTCATCGACGCCAGATACTGGGCCAGATTGGCGTCGCTGATCCCGCCCGCATAGGGCAGGCTGCCGCGCAAGCTCACTTTGTCACCGTCAACATAGGCACCGGCCCAGCGCGGCTGTTCGTTGAAACGATCGACCAGTTGCTGGCGGTCTATCCCTTTGGGCGGGCTGACCGTGGCAAGCAGGCGCGCCTCATCGCAGCCGGTCGGGGTGCAGGTCCAGCCAAACACCGATACCACGATGCCGCCCTGTGTAATCAGCACGACCACCGGATTGCCGTTGGCAAGGCGCTGCGCTTCGGCGGACTTGAACGTCGCGGTCGGTCCGGTCTGGGCCACCCGCCGCACCTGATCCACCGTGAACCGGTCGGCAAAGGACTGGGCCTGACCCGGACTGGCCAGTGCCAGAAACAGACCTGCGCCGATCAGGGCGCGGCTGACGAAATGCGGCATTCCAAGCTTTCCCGGTTCGATTGATCGCGCGCCCGCGCAGTCCGGCAATATCGAACCCGCGGGGCGCGGGTCAAGCGGCGGATCAGGGTTCCACCACATTGAACCCGCCGCCCAGCGGATCGAGCGCATCGACCCAGGCCTGCACCGCCGCACGGTCACCTTCGATCCTGAGACCGGCCATTTCCAGTTGCTCGATCGGCAGTTTCAGGAACAGCAGGCCCAGCAGCACCCGGCGCGGGGCGGTGATGGTGGCGGTGGGGGTGGGGAGGGGCTGCATGCGGTTGAACATCACCGTGCCGGTCAGCTCCACCCCGGCGCTTTCCTTGCGTTCGGGCATGACCAGGTTGATCCCCAGCTTGCGCCCGCCCAGCTTGGCCGGATCGAACCGCGTTGCCACCGTATCGAGCAGCAACTGCGTGGGGACCCCGGCGATCATGTCTGCACTGCCGGTAGCATAGCCGCCCTTCAGCGGATCGCGCAGTTCCCGCGCGGCCTGCAGGAACTGGTTGCGCCAGATCCCGCTTTCGGCCTGATAGCCTTGCTGTTCATAGCTGTCTGCCAGCAGCGCGCGCGCCGCCTTGTTGGCAGGATCGGCGAAGACCAGCTGGTTCAGCAGGTCGCTTGACCAGCGATAGTCGCCTGCGGCCATGGCCTTTTTGGCGAGCGTCAGCACTTTGCCCGCGCCGCCCATTGCCGCAACGCTGCGCTTGGCCCGCTCGGCCGGGGGCCAGGGGTTGAGGTTGGAGGGATTGGCATCGTACCAGCCCAGGTAGAACTGATAGACCGCCTTGGAATTGTGGCTGTAGGTGCCGTAGTAGCCGTGGTTGTACCACTGCGCGGCGAGTTCCTTGGGCTGTTTGAGCTGTTCGGCGATCTCCACGGGGGTCTCGCCCTTGTTCATCAGCCGCACGGTCTGGTCATGCAGATAGCGATAGTTGTCGCGCTGGCTGGCGAGCATGCCCGCCACTTCGCCCTGGCCAAAGCGCGGCCAGCAGTGGCTGGACAGCACCACATCGCTGCGCTGGCCATAGAGCCGCAGCGCCTCGTCGAGATAGCCCGCCCAGGCGTGGGTGTTGCGCACCTTGGCCCCGCGCGGGGTAAGGATGTTGTGGAGCGAGCATGTGCTCATTTCCGAAGACAGGAAGGCCTTTTGCGGGACGATATAGACGTTGAGCTCGCTCGGCGCCTCGCTGCCCGAGACGATCTGGAATTCCAGCGGCACGCCATCGACCGTGCGGGTCTCTCCGGTCTTGCTGATCGTATCGGTCGGCGCGATCAGCGTGGTTTCGCCGCCGGCCACGCCCATGCCGATCCCGCTGCCCATCTGGCCCTGCGGCCCGGGCTGGATTCCGCCGCCGAACTGGAACAGCGCACGCCGCCCCATTGCCGGGCCGGCCATGACGTTTTCGGATGCGGCTTCGGCCATGAAGTGTTCGGGGGCGATGATCGCCACTTTGCCAGCGGCCACGTCTGCCTCGTTCACCACGCCGCGCACGCCGCCGTAATGATCGGCATGGCTGTGGCTATAGATCACCGCGGTCACCGGGCGCGTGCCGAGCTGTTCGTTGACGAATTTGAGCGCGGCGGCGCCCGTCTCGCGGTCGGTCAGGGGATCGACCAGGATCCAGCCGGTCTGGCCCTGGATCACGGTCATGTTCGAAATATCGAACCCGCGCACCTGCCACACGCCGTCGGTCACCTTGAACAGGCCGTGTTTGGCCAGGTACTTCATCTCGCGCCACAGCGACGGGTGAACGCTGGGCGGGGCATCGCCCTTCATCCAGTCATAGGCGGCGATGTTCCACACCGGCTTGCCCTTGGCATCGCGGATCAGCGGATCGGCGGGGGTGGCGATGTAACCGCGCGTGGCAAAGTCCGCATCGCGCCCGTCATCGCCGGGCAGGGCAGAGGCCGCTGCCTGCTGCGCCGCCAGCGTTGCGGCAGAGGCGGGCTTGGGCTTTTCGCTGGCCGCGCCGGGTGCAGGCGCAGGCGCGGCGGCCATGACCAGCGGAGCCAGCGAAACCAGCGCCAGCAAGCGCGCGCGATAGGGGTGCAACATGATCCTCTCCTGCATCGGTTTTGCCGCAGCTTGGGGCGGGGAAGGGGCACTTGGCAAGGTGAGACTTTGATCGGAATTGCCGATCAAACAAACCACATTCAATCGTTGGAACGATTTATGTGCCGCGCCTATCTGACGCTCAAGCCAAGCAACGGAGCACGCACGATGATCAACACCACCATCCCCGATGTCACCCTGAAGACCCGCGTCCGCGACGAATCGCTGGGCGGACCCAATCCCTTCCGCTGGCAGGACATGCCCCTGCGCGATGAATTCGCCGGCAAGAAGGTTGTCGTCTTCTCGCTCCCCGGTGCGTTCACGCCCACTTGCAGCAACGAACAGTGCCCCAATTACGAACGGCTCTATGACCTGTTCAAGGCGACCGGCGTGGACGAAGTCTATTGCCTGTCGGTCAACGATGCTTTCGTGATGTACCAGTGGGGCAAAAGCCTGGGGCTTGAAAAGGTCAAGCTGCTGCCCGATGGTTCGGGCCACTTCACGCGGCGGATGGGCATGCTGATCAACAAGGATCACCTGGGTTTCGGCATGCGCAGCTGGCGCTATGCGATGATCGTGGATGACAACACCGTGACCCACTGGTTCGAGGAACCCGGCATCAACGATGCCGGTACCGATACCGATCCCTATGGCGAGACTGCCCCGGAAAAGCTGCTTGCGGCGCTGACCGAGGACAGCCTGCTTCCCGCACAGGCGGCCTGAGCCGCCGTGGCGCAGGTGGCGGGGCAGTCTCCCCCTCTCCCCCCGAAGGCTCCGCCGCCTGCGCCCTTTATCGTCACCGCCGAACTGCCGGTGGACATCTTTTCCTGGGCCAATGGCCTGCGCAGCGAACATTTCCCGCGCGAACGCAATCATCTGCAGGCCCACGTCACCCTGTTCCATTCCTTCGCGCCGTCCTTGCGCGATGAACTGCCCCGCTTTCTGGCGCGCATGGCGGGCGAATTCGCCCCGCCGCGCGCGGAGCTGGCCGGGTTGATGGACCTGGGGCAGGGGACCGCGCTGGCGCTGCACAGTCCGGGGATGCTTGCAGTGCGCGACCGGATTGCCGAACATTTCTGGCAGATGCTGACCCGCCAGGATCAGGGCTGCAAACGGCTGCACATCACCATCCAGAACAAGGTCCCCCGTGAGGTCGCGCAGGCCCTGCAACGCGATCTCGCCCCGCGCCTCAAACCGCGGAACTTTGCCTTCACCGGCCTTGGCCTGCACCTCTACCGCAACCCGCATTGGGAAGCGGTGGGGACATGGCGCTTTCGTGGCAAACAGGGTAGTTGACCAATCGCCCCGCGCCCCCTATGTGCGCCGCCTGTCCAGCGCGCCAGCGCGGATAGTAGCCCTGTGGGGCGGAGTAGCTCAGCTGGTTAGAGCAGCGGAATCATAATCCGCGTGTCGGGGGTTCGAGTCCCTCCTCCGCTACCATTCAAGTGATTTATCTATCTGGTTTAATCAGATAAATCGAATATCCCCGCGAAGCGATACCACATTCGTTCCCACATTTTGTGTGGGATTGATTGGGCCACTTTGCGTCGCTCTGCGACGAAGTTCGGCACCAGCTGAGCTGAAGTTTCAAGCATCATCTAACAGTTTCCATAGCGGAATCTCAACAAACGGCATCCTTGCAACGCTGCGAGGCAGGCGAACGCCCTGCGCGCGCGAAAGTGCGCCAGCTGGCGTCCGACAACGAGCGAGGCAAGAGTGCCAGCAGGTCAGCAACAAAACGCCGCACCCTCAGGAGTGCGAAGCGCGGGACAGAATGCGTCAACCAAATCTCCCGCACTATTTTGCTTTGCGACCAGTCAGCATCCGCGAGCAAAATGGACGCAAAATACATTTAGTTGGCTGCTTCCATAGCTGCCATTCGTTCGGGTTCAGCCTAAACGGATCAGGTGGATGCGCGATGTCCGGCCAATCCAGACTTGCGCGCAATGATCCGCTCCTGCCTGGGCGGGTAACCACGCTCCTTCTCGAAGGCGCGCGAGAACGCACTGACATTGCTGTAGCCCAGCAGCGCCGAGATGTCCGAGATTGGCGTTCGCGTCAGTCTGAGCAGATAGTCCGCAAGCTCGATCCGAGCATCGCGCAACAAGTCACGGAATGTTGTGCCGTCTTCAACCAGCAGGCGCTGCAAGGTCCGCGGATGCATATGCTGGCTGCTGGCAATCCACTCCAGGGTGCAACGGTGGTCACCCAGATTGGACCGGATCGCGTGAAATACCCGGCTGGTCAGGTCATCACGGCCGGGCACAGCATGCAGCAGCTGATCAAAGTAATGAGTCAGAACCGACAGCAACGAAGGGTTCGAAGTCGCAATGGGCCGCACCAGCTCACTGGAGTCAAAGGCAAGCTCATTATGCGCTGACCCGCTGAACACCGGAACGCCGAAATGGCGCCGCATGGCTTCCTGGCAGGACGATTCATCGAGATCGAGATAGACGCCGATCGGTTGCCAGTCGGGTCCGGCAACTGCGCGAACCGAGACTACGGCAAGGGTGATGGAGAGCATGACCATTTGCGGACTGGCGCGGGCGGTCGTGGCCACATCGTGCCGTCGCATGAAGGCGCAGTCACCATCGACGATCAATTCCCAATGTGAAGATTGGCTGTAGAGCTTTTGATAGTGGAAGAAGTTCCTGAACGCTTCGCCCACCGTCGGGCTGATCACCGGCAACTGGCTGATGATGCCATATTGCAGCGGCGGTTGGGCGAGGCCCAGCCTGAAGCCAAAGTCAGGCAAATGTTCGGATTCCGCCACATCTTCTAGAAATTGACAGACCGCGTGAAACGGCAAGAGGCCGCGGGCTGACGACATCAAGTAGGGTTCGATGCCATTGCGCCGCAGGTAATGTTCGGCATCGACGCCGAGCTGACGTGTGACTTCCAGGCAACCAGACAGGACATCGCTGCTGACCCAAAGGTCCCTGCCAGACTCGCGGATCGATGAAAGAAACTGACCCATTCCTTGTCGTATAATGGTAATTCATATTCGCAAAATGATAAATTTGGCTGCCCGCCTCTGTCTATACCGACAAATGGCGCGGTCCAGCATTCCGCAGCCGGTTCCGGGAGAGGGGAGCAGGCATGAAACCCATCGCGCTCGGCGCTTCCGGAAGCTTTTCCCGGCGTGCTTTCCTGGCCGGGGGCTGCGCCTTGTCCGCATCTGCCTGTTCATCCGGATCGCGGTCGCGAGGCACGGGCGTTGCCCGAAAGGCGGAAAGGGTTGAGATGATCGAACTTCAGACCTCAGCCGGAAACATCCGGATCGAAGTCCGCGCAGACCGCGCGCCGAAGGTCGCCAGCTGGTTCCTGAAGCAAGTCGACGCCAAAGTTTTCGACGGGACGAAATTCTTCCGCTCCGGGCATTTGCAGGGGCAACCGCCGCGTTCGCGGTTTCTGGAAGGCGGGGTGCTGTCTCCCTTCCTGCTGGGCGAAAATGGGCAGAAACCGGCGACCGCTGCCGAAGCGGGCGTTCCCTTGCTCTATGACTGGGAAACAACAGAGGTTTCCGGGCTTCGCCACGTCCGCGGTTCGGTCTCGCTGGCCCGCGACATTACCGGACAAGGCGGCGTGCTGCCCGACATGGTCATCGCGCTGGAAACCGTTGCCGAAATGGATGCCGGCGGAGGCTTTTCACCGCAGAATTCCGGCTTTCCAGTGTTCGGACACGTCGTGGCCGGGATGGAGATTGTCGATGCAATCGCCGGGCAACCGCGCGAGGGCAAAACCTATGTGCCCTTCCTCGCTGGGCAGATTCTGAGCGAGCCCGTTCAGATTCAGCGGATCGTCCAGCTCAAGGCGGGCCGGATCGGCAAGTCATGATCACCCCATTTTCAATGCACAAACCACAACTTCATACCGATCTACGGGAGGACTAACATGCGCAGTTCAACACAAGCTTCACGCGGGCTGATGGTCGGCACCGCATTTGCAGTGCTAGCACTCGCCAGCATGCCCACGACGGCCTTTGCGCAGGATGCACCCAGCGACAGCGAAGGCGGCATCGCCGAGATCGTCGTGACCGCGCAGAAGCGCACCGAAAACGTCCAGTCTGTTCCAATTGCGATTTCGGTGGCGACCGCCGAGGATATCGCCCGACTGCAAGTCACCAACATTGCCAGCTTGCAATATGCCACGCCTTCGCTGGTTGTTGCCGGCTCGGACCCCACCCGCCAGCGCTTCGGGATCCGCGGCGTGTCCGACCAATCGCGCAATGCCGGTGTCGACAACCGGATCGGCGTCTATGTCGATGGCGTCTGGGTCGGCAGGTCTGCCGCGTCTAACCAGGATGCGATGGACGTGCAGTCGATCGAAATCCTGCGCGGCCCGCAAGGCACGCTGTTCGGCAAGAACACCGTGGCCGGGGCGATCAACATCACCAGCAAGAAGCCGGAACCCGGCAAATTCGGCGGGATGTTGGAAGGCGAAGCCGGAAATTACGGCCTGCTGCGGACCAGGGGGGCGATCAACCTGGGTCTGGGTGAAACCGCTGCGCTGCGCGTTTCAGGCAGCTACACGTTCCGCGATGGGTTTACCCGCAACACGTTCAACAATCTCGATTACGACAATCGTGATGATTATGGTCTGCGCGGTCAGTTCCTGTGGGACGGTGGCAACACCAAGATCTACATCGCGGCGGATACGGCCAAGCAGAAGTCGCGCGCCCTCGTCAGCGGCGAGCGGGCGCCCGATGCGCTTGCCCCCAAGCCGCGCGAAATCCGGATCAACATGCCGCAGGATCTGGTGATCAAGTATGATGGCATCTCGGGCCAGATCGACCATGAGTTCGGGAACGGCGGCACGCTGACCTCGATCTCGGCCTACCGGGCCAGCGACTATGCCGGCTCCAGCGACGAGGATTTCTCGCCGGCCAGCTTCGCCCGCACCATCGGCTTCGGCGAAAACACCAAGCACTTCTCGCAGGAAATCCGATATGCTTCGGATACTTCGGGGGCGCTGAACTACATCTTTGGCGTCTATTTCCTCGACCAGAAGCTGAAGAGCAATGGATCGGCCGAGGCCTTTGCTCCGGCGATCAATCCGGCATTTCCCGCAGTCTTCGTGGGGGTGAATCAGAACGCGGTGGTGAACTCGCAGTCTTACGCTGCCTTCCTCAACGCAAACTATCGCTTCACCGATGCGCTGCAACTGACCGTTGGTGCGCGACTCAACCATGAAAAGAAGGACATCGTTTTCGCGATCAAGGACACGTCCACGCTGTTCACCACGGGATCGCTCAACGACAAGCTGTCCAATACCGACTTCTCGCCGACTGTCAGCCTGAACTACAGCTTCAACCGCGACACGATGGCCTATGCCCGCTACTCCAAGGGCTACAAGAGCGGTGGCTGGAACGCCGATTTCGTGCGGTCGGTGGCTGACGTGAAGTTCGGTGACGAAAGCGTCGATGCCTATGAAGTGGGCTTCAAGTCGATGTTCTTCGATCGCAAGCTGCGCTTCAATGCCGCCGCCTACTTGTCCAAGCACAACAATTATCAGGTGTTCGCGTTCGTGCAGTTGTCAAACGGCGGAACGGCGCTCAACGTCACCAACGCCGGCAAGCTGAGCAGCAAGGGCTTTGAGATCGAGGCCGAGCTTGCTCCGGTCAAGTGGCTGAGCCTGCATGCGAACTATGGCTACAACGATGCTTCGTTCGACAGCTTCAAGAATGGCGGCGGACCTGGCATCAATTTCGATGGCCACCGCCCCGCTGAAGCGCCCCAACACAACCTCAACCTGGGCATTGCGACCGATTTCGACCTCGGGATCGCCCATTTGAAGCTGCAGGGGGACTATAACTATCGCAGCTCGTTCTATTCGAACCCGGACAATCTGGCGATCAACCTCAATTCCTCGCTGGAAAGCATCAACCTGCGCGCCGGGCTGGATTTCGGGAAGGTCTCGGTGTTCGGCTGGATGCGCAATGCCGCGAATGACACGACCCAGATCTACAACGGCCGGTCGTTCCTGGGCTTCCCGCGCGTCAAGTACAACGATCCGCGCACCTATGGGGTTACCTTGAAGGTCCTGTTCGGCGATTGATCATGTGTGCCAGGCGGCTCTGCGCCGCCTGGCACTTGCCGCGCCTGATCGACGACGTCTGACGAACCGGAGGCACTTCGCTTGAACCGATATTCATTTCATCGCGCGCAACCAATTGCGATGCCATTAGGCCCGCACCTGTTCGCAAGCGTCGCATTGGTTTCGGCGCTGATGCTCGGCTCATGCGCGCAGCAAGATCAGACCGGCCGAATCGGATCCGCCCCTGCGGCCCCAAGCACACGTCTGATCCAGTCGGAACACCTCCAGGGCTATACCATCTCGACTGAGATGATTACCCAGCCGATCGATCATCGCGATCCAGGCAAGGGAACCTTCGAACAGCAGGTCATCATCCTGCGGCCCGATGGCGCGGCGCAGAATGCCCCGGTCCTGTTCATGCTGGGCAACGAGACGGATTCGACCGCGCAGCGACTGGCGACACTCTGGCGCAACTATGGCAGCCCGAATGACATGGTGTTCATCACCGCGGATCATCGCGGCTATGGCCAGAGCATTCCCGATCAGGACCAGTCGCGCCCCAGCTATGTCACCATCGGCCAGGCCATGGCCGATTATGACCGGCTGATCCGGCACTACAAGGCAAGCTTTGGCGGTAAATGGATCGGCTGCGGTTGCAGCTATGGTGGCGCCCTGACGATCAATTTCGCGCACGACTATCCCGAACAGTTCACGGCGATCATCGCCAGTTCGGCCCCGACGCGGTTTGAATTCGTGACGCCCGAATATGCCACCCAGGCCCGGATCAATCTTGGGCCGAAACTGGCGGACCGGCTGCGCTTCCATATGGACGCGCTGAGGCCTGCAAAGAGGTACGACGAGACCTGGGTCGATCGCGAACGGATCTTCGCTTTGATCAGCGGGCTATCGCAGCTTGAAGAACTTCAGCCAGTCAAGCCGCTGGTCGAACGGATCGCGGACCTGCCGACGGCAGAGTACATGGCGCGCCTCAAGCACGACCTTCCACTCGCAGCCATGGCCCGGATCGACGATTGGGCCGTACGCCGCGTGCCCCGGCAACCGCTGGCACCTGAAGCGGTACGCCAGGGCAATTACAACTGGTACACCTGGAAATACCAGCAATGTACGCAGACCGGGACGTTCTTCACCGGCGGGATTTTCCCGCTCACGCGCAGCGAACATATCGCGGACTGCCGTGCGACTTTCGGCGAACAGCCCAGCTACGCCACTGCCAAGCCCTGGCCGGTGGCGAGGATGCTCGGCGAACTCAAGATCCCGGCTGTCGTCGTGTCGGGTGGGCGCGATCCGTGGATGACGGTCGGGGTGAAGCCCGATCACCGCTATCGCAATATCGAGTACATGTATTTCGCCGAAGGCCTGCACTGTCCGGACGTGAACGGGGGGGCAGCGGGGCGTGCCGCGTTCGAAAAGGCGCGGAAGCTTGGCCTCGATCGGGGCACCAATTAATCCTGTCGCGGCCGACACCGCATTTGATAAGCTTTGCCATCACTTTAGGAGAATTGTTCGATGCGCACCGTAATCCGTAACGGGCATATCCTCGATACCAGCCGTATGCAGTTTTCCGATCCGGTGACGCTTACGATCGAAGATGGCTTGATCGCTGGCCTGGGTGATGCAGCATCCGGAGATGTCGAAATTGACGCGCGTGGCGGCTTTGTCATGCCCGGTTTCATCGACGCGCACATTCACTTCCGCCTCGCGACGCTCAATTTCCACGTGCTCACCAACTGGAGCGAGGTCGAATATGGGATCGCCATGCCGCGGCTGGCCAGTGACACGCTCAAGCGCGGTTTCACGACGGTCCGCGATCTTGGCGGGGACATCGAAGGGCTGAAGCGTGCGGTTGATTCCGGCATGATCCCGGGCCCGCGGATCATCCGCGCGGGGCGCATGCTCAGCCAGACCGGCGGCCACGGCGATATCGAAGGCGGTGACCTGTCGGTGCCGAACTGCGCCTGCCAGATGCGCCATAGCGCCTTCGGGATTGTGGCTGATGGTGTCGAAGCGGTGCGCAAGGCAGCGCGCCATAACCTTCGCGAAGGTTCCGATTTCCTCAAGATTGTCGTGTCTGGCGGGGTCGCCACCCCCCGCGATCCGCTCGACTCGATCCAGTACACCCCGGAAGAGATCCGCACGGCGGTTACCGAAGCCAGCCACCGCCACACCTATGTCGCCGCTCACGCCTATTCGCCTGAATCGATCATCATGGCGGTCGAAAATGGCGTCCACACGATCGAGCATGGCAACATGCTGGACGATGCCGCCGCCAAGGCCATGGTCAAGGCCGGGGCGATCATGGTGCCGACGCTCTCTACTTTCGAGGCGATGGAAGAAATGGGCGAACGGCTGGGCTTACCCAAGACCAACCGTGACAAGAACCGCCTGGTGCTCGCAGCCGGCGAGGCCTCACTCGAAGTTGCCCGTCGCAATGGCGTAACGATGGGCTGGGGCACCGACCTGATCGGAGAGGCCCAGCCGCGCCAACGCCGTGAATTCGCGCTCCGGGCTCAGGTCGAAACTGCCGAGCAGATCCTCCATTCCATGTATGTGGTTAATCCCACCATCTGCCCCAGCGCCGTGCCGATCGGAACGATCGCTCCCGGCGCAGCGGGTGACATCGTGATCAGCCGGGTCAACCCGCTCGAGAACATCGCTGCATTGGCCGAGGACGATTGCCTCAGTCACGTGATCCAGGCTGGCAGGCCGGTGGGTCTGGATTAGGGCGGACGTACCATGGAAGTGGCTGCTTCCCTGTGAGGCCGAATCCAACTTGCGGGCTTCGCTATTGCGGTGCTCAACGTTTCCAATTTGACGGTCAGTCACTTTCAGCGACCGCGATCCGGAGAAAGGCCTCTGTGATCTGACCTCTTCCGCTACCATTCAAGTCATTTATCTTTCCGTTTCTATTGGTTGAATCGCAAGACTCCGCAGTTCGATACCACATTCGTTCCCACATTTTGTGTGGGATTGATTGGGCCTCATTGCTTCGCTCTGCGACGAAGTTAGGCACAAGCTGAGCCGAAGATTCTGTCAGCTTTGACTGGCTGCCTTGGCGCAACCATCTGGTATGGCACGCCTACAAAGCTTCGCTCTGCTCACTCCCAGTCATTCACTTTGAGCCAAGCATCGAACGTGAAAAGGTCCGGGACAACTATCCTGCGGTAGCAAGTCTCGATCAGTCGTTTTTTCCGGAGCGCTTTCAACGCATGCGCTATAGTGACAGTAGACAGTCCAAGTATCTGACAAAGCACGTCCTGCATCACTGGAATTTCAAACCTTCCACCGGACTGATCGTGCGGGACCATTCTGCGGAGCATCTTTGCCAGGCGGACTTCGGTCGTTAGCATTCGAGAGTCATCCAGCATCGCAACCGCCGTTGTCAGACGGGCTGATGCAACCTTGTAGAGTGCAACGGTAATACTGGGGTGATCGCGCAGGATCTCACCGAACGCAGCCAGGGTGAAATGGTCAACGGTTGTATTCCCAACTGCAACAGCATGATGCGTGCGGTTTGAGGCGGTGACTGAGACCACATCGCCGAAATTCTGTCCGACCTCAACTGACGAAGCGAAAACCAGAGTGCCGTTGCTGCGTGTCCGGTACAGATTGACGTTGCCGGCTATGACGATTCCCAGCGCAGTCCCGACGTCGCCCCGATCATGAATGAGCTCGCCGTTGCCGTATGTGACTCGATTTCCAAGGCGGGCCAATGTGGCCCGGTCTGCATCGCCGAGCATTCCAAGCAATGTGGGAGCACCAAACGCCGACATGAACTTGCCCTCATGAATCTTTAAAACTTAATTTTTGTCGATCCAGCTAGACCCTAAACTCCGGCCAGGGAAGTCGTCTCCGCACTGCGGGAACGCAAGGGAGGATTCACATGAAGAAACTTGTTTTGATGGTTGGCACTGCGCTTGGCACAATCGGCAGTCCAGCCTTGGCTCAAGACGCGCAGAACGCCTCGGATGATGCTGAAATCATCGTCACGGCCACCTTGCGCGAAGCTAGCGTACAGGACATTCCGGTTGCGGTCACGGCAGTTTCGCCGGCGGCGCTTGAGCGCCAGGGTGTGGTCGATATCAAAACCCTTTCCGCAATTTCGCCAAGCTTCAACATTCAGTCATCGCAAACCGAAACCCAGGGTACTTCGATCCGCATTCGCGGCGTGGGGACGACCGGCAACAACACCGGCCTGGAAAGTTCGGTCGGCGTGTTCATCGACGGTGTGTATCAATCGCGTCCCGGGGTCGCGCTGGGCGATCTGGTGGATATCGAACGTCTCGAAGTCCTTCGCGGGCCCCAGGGCACACTTTTTGGGCGGAACACCTCTGCGGGCGCGCTCAACATCACGACCAAGAAGCCCAACCTTTCGAAATTCGAAGGTTTCGTGAACGCCAGCTACGGCAACTACAATTTCATGAATGTGCAGGCGGGCGTAAATGCTCCCCTGTCCGACAACGCTGCGGCTCGTCTGTCTGGCTCGTGGCGCAAGCGCGACGGCTATCTCAAGAGCTCGACTGGCGCGGAGAGCAACAACCGTGATCGCTACATGATCAAGGGTCAGCTCTATTTCGAGCCCAGCTCGGACGTTAGCCTGCGCCTGATCGCGGACTATTCGAAAGTGGACGAAAACTGCTGCGATGCGGTAATTGTCCGCGAAACCGAACTCGCCCCCTTCTTTGTCGGTCCGGTTGGCGCATTCGCTGGCCACGGCCTGACCAGCGACGGGGTGGATCAATCAGGCGCGAGCGCGCTGACAAACCTTGCGACCAACGGCGAGCTGTTCAGCAATCTTGCCACGCAATGGGGTGTCTCGGGTGAACTGAAATGGGACATTGGCGGTGCCAAGCTGACCTACATCGGTTCCTATCGCGACTTCCATTCGACCTCGACTCAGGAATCCGACTTTACGAGCCTCAAGATATTCACCGTGGGCACCGGAGGGTCTGCTTCCCGGCTGGGCATTCATCCCAACGGAGACGATATCACGACGACCACGCATGAACTCCGCCTCCAGGGTTCGGCGTTCGACAACAAGCTCGACTGGCTTGTCGGAGGCTTCTTCGGCCGGGAGACGATTGTCTCCTATGGCACGATGACGGCCGGACCGGATTTCCAGCGTGCGGTCAGCGCGGGCAACTTTGGAGCGGTGGCGGGGGTCAACCCGCTGTTTGCACTTACCGCGCTTGGCAATGGCGGTGTGCCGGTCAACATCAATGGCGCATACGCGGTAAACCGGTTCGATCAGAAGGCCACGACATTTTCGTTCTTCACGCACAATGTCTTCGACCTGACCGATCAGCTCAGCCTGACGTTTGGCGCACGCTATGTCGACGAGAAGAAAGACGCGAGTTTCCGGCAGACCGAAGCGTCGAACGGCGCCTGCCAGGCGAGCGTAACCGGCGTTTTGACTGCAGCAGTCCCATCTGCCTTGCGTGCCGGGCTCGTCGGCCTGAACTGCTTCCCCTTCATTGCGCCGGTCAACCTTACTGCCCCGGCATCGCTAGGAGGAGGGCTGGCCAGCCGATTCCTGCCGGTCCCGCGTGAATGGGCCGACACGTTCAAGGACAATGAATTCACCTACACAGGACAACTGTCCTACAAGCCGAGCGAAGACTGGATGCTCTATGGTAGCTACAGCCACGGCTTCAAGTCTGGCGGCTTCAATCTCGATCCAACAGCCGCCAACCTGATCAATTCGGCTGCGGTTCTGACAACAGGTGCCGCACCAGTCTATGCCGATCCGCGCTTCGCCTCCGAAAAGGTCAATGCGGTTGAGTTTGGGGTCAAGGGCAAGATTGGGCGTCTCAACGCGAACCTTGCCGTGTTCCAGATGGACATGAGCGACTTCCAGGTGCTGGAGTTCACCGGCGTTCAGTTCACGACCTTTAACGTTCATGGTGCCCGTTCGCGCGGGGTGGAGCTTGAACTGTTCGGCAAGTTGCACGACTACATCAGCGTCAATGCCGCCGGGACCTATGCCAAGGCCCGGTACGACAGCGATTGCAATGTAGGCGTGTCCGCGGCCAACCTGCCATCGGTAACCCGCCTGTGCGGCTTCCCGTTGACGAATGCTCCCGAGTTTACCGGGGTGTTCGGAATTACCTATGATGGGCCGCTCAACGCCTCGGGTTGGAAATTGCTGGCCAACTTCAACGTGAACTATTCGAGCAGCCGCCGAACAACTACCCAGGCGCTTGATACGAACAACACGCCCAACCCGCTCGACTACCAAAAGGCGTACATGAAGATGAACGCGCGGCTTGGTTTCACGACGCCTGACGGGGGCTACTCATTCGAACTGTGGGCCACCAACCTGTCGAACGAAATCACCCGCGGCGTGACCGCAAATACGCCCTTGCGCGGCGGAGCAGGGACTCGCTCGCGGGTCGGCTTTGTCGAAGAGCCGCGCATGTACGGTGTTACAGCGCGCGCCAAATTCTAGGTCTGAGCAGCTTGGTGAAATCGGGTAAGCCGCCGCAGTCGCAGGGCGGCGGCTTCCCGATGACACCGGGGTACGGAAGGGTTTCGGCCCTCAGCCTACTCTGACTGGGCGCCGTGATTCGCTCACGGCGCCTTTTTTTTCGGAGCGACCGGCCATGAGGTTTGATCGACGCGCAGCATTGGCCGGCATGTCCGCATTCCCGTTTGCAGCGACCGCGGGCACGATTGGTTCCGTCCAGGTGATCGAAGCCGTCCGGATCATCACGATGGATCCGTCTCTGCCGATGTCGCGCTTCGTCGCGGTAGCCGACGGCATCATCCTTGGTCACGGAAACTCTTTGACCGCGCTGGAGCCGTGGACCAGGGGGCGAGATGTAAAACTGGATCGGCGCTTTGCCGACAAGTTTCTGATGCCGGGTCTGATCGACCCTCATGTGCATCCGATGCAAGCGGCGGTCATGCTCAACATCCCGTTCGTAGCACCCGATAGCTGGGAGCTGCCATCGGGGACCTACCGGGGGGCTACCACTCCGGCCGATTGGCGTGAGCGGTTCCTCGCGGAGCTGGCACGTTCCCGCGATACGCCCTTCATTTGCTGGGGTTACCACGAACTGTTCCATGGTCCGCTCAACCGGGCGATGCTTGATGAACTGGTGCCCACGCGGTCTGTAATTGTGTGGCAACGCAGTTTCCACGACGTCATTGTCAACACTGCCACGCTGCGCAACTGGGGCTTTGCCGATCAGAGTGCTTTCGATGCAGCGGTCACGGCGCACAAGGCTGATCCAACGCATTGCAGTTTCGAACGCGGACTGTTCTCCGAATCCGGATTACTCATAGCGCTGGAGAAGATGCGGCCGGTTATATTGACCCCGGAACGCATGCAAAAGGGCATGGCCGATCTCAAGACACTCCTCCGGCAGAGGGGCGTGACAACCGCTTCAGACATGGCGACGGGGGTCTTCGCCAACTTCGATATTGAGGCGGGGTTGATCAAAGCAGCCTTCGAGCAACCTGGCACTTTTGCCCGTATCATGTTGATGCCCTTCGCAAACGGCCTAGCGCCAGATATCGACGTCTTGGCCTGGCTCGACACCGCACGAACCCGATACGCCGGACCGCATGTCCGGGTAGATCGCCGGATGAAGCTCTTGGCCGATGGCGCGTTTTTTGCGCAGAACATGCGCATGAATGTGCCCGGCTATACCGATGGGCACACAGGCAAATGGATCACGCCGCCCGATGTGTTGCATAGCCAGATGACACGGTACTGGGATCTCGGGTTTTCGCTCCACATCCACGTCAACGGAGACGAAGGGCTCGACGTGGTGCTGGCCGGGTGCGAACAGCTTGCGCGGCGTCCCGCCCAAACCGTGACGCTGGAGCATCTGGGATACTCTACCGAAGACCAGAATCGCCGCATTGCCGAAATGGGCCTGATGGTATCAGCCCAGCCCAACTACATCCGGGTGCTGGGGGACGCCTATGCCCGGTCGGGCTTGGGTCCCGACCGCGCCGCTACCATCAACCGGCTGGGTTCGCTTGAGCGAAAGGGGGTGACTTTTGGTCTGCACAGCGATTTCAACATGGCTCCTATCGACCCTCTCTACCTCGCGTGGATCGCCTGCAATCGCATCACCATCGAAGGGCATGTTGAAGCGCCAGCGGAACGGATCAGTATCGACAAGGCCCTGCGTGCCATCACCATCGATGCTGCCAAGGTGATCGGCATGGACCAGATCGTTGGCTCAATCGCAGCGGGCAAGCGCGCAGATTTCGTCGCGCTGGATCACGATCCCTACCAGGTTGGTGCTGCCCATCTCAACAAAGTTCGGGTGAGCGGCGTTGTTTTTGAGGGCAGGGTATCGATGGCATGAAATTTGAACCCAATTCCTCGTGCTTTCAGCATTCCCTAGTCGCCCCTGTGATTGGTCTGCGGCTGGATGAAATCCGATGATGAAAGTCAATACGATCCCTGCGATGCTCGCACTATGCCTCGGGGCGCTGGGTCTCCTCGTTTCGCTGAGTTCGTGCACACATGTTGGTGTCGGCAAGCGATTTGATATCGTTCTTGTGGGCGGTCGCGTTATCGATCCGGAAAGCGGCCTCGACGCAATACGAAACGTTGGAATTCGCGGGCAGACCATTGTTGCGGTCACTTCAAAGGCGATCGCGGGTACGCGAACTATCGATGCCTCCGGGCTTGTCGTTGCTCCTGGCTTTATCGATCTCCACTCGCATTCACCGACCCCGTTTGGTGCGCGCCAGCAACTGCTGGATGGGGTGACCACGCAATTGGATCTGGAGGCAGGCGCCTTTCCGGTCTCGGCCTATGGCGAGTATTTCGATTCCGGTGCCCCAATCCATTTTGGAGCATCGGTCAGCCATCTTGCGATCCGTACCAAGGTGCTAACGGGAAAGGACAGACCATACCTCTTCTCGCGAAAAGGTGAGCCGTCGGTCCCTGAAGCATTCACAAGGAGGGCTACACGCGCAGAAATCGAGCAGATGCGAATTCTGCTTGAGCAAGGCCTGATGTCGGGCGGAATCGGCATCGGCGTGCTGTTGGACTATGCGAGCGAAGGGGTGAGCTCCGAAGAACTGAAAATGATCTTCGAGGTGGCAGCGAAGCATGATTCACCAGTAACAGTTCACGTAAGGCGCGGACTGCCTGGCGACGCAAGTGGCCTGGACGAGGTCATTTCACTGGCCAAAACAACGAAAGCCCCTCTGTTGATCTGTCACATTGCCCACAGCGCCATGCAGGGTGTGGATATCTGGCTGGCCAAAATTGACGCAGCAAATGCCCAAGGTGCCAGGATTTCGGCCGAAACGCTCACCTATGCCGCCGGTGGTACTGCCATCTCGGCAGCAGTATTCGATCGTGATTGGCAGTCGATATTCAACATTTCCTACGCGGACGTGCAATGGACCGCGACCGGTGAAAGGCTGACCGAAGAGTCCTTTCGTCGGTATCGGCGCGAACAGCCAGGGGGCATGGTCAATCATCACTACGTCAAGGAAGACTGGATTCGTTCAGCATTGCGATGGCCTCGGATTATGGTCGTTTCGGATTCAACGCCTGTGTTCGATCAAACCAGGCTTGGAAGTCCAAATGTGTCGGGTACGTTCGCCCGTTTGCTCGGCCAATACGTTCGAGTTGACGGCGTTCTGACGCTGTCAGATGCCATTGCGCGCACGAGTTTGCACCAGGCGCAATGGCTTGAAAATGCCGTTCCGGCGTTCAAGCGAAAAGGGCGAATCCGCGAGAACATGGACGCAGACATTGTGGTTTTCGATCCCAAAACTGTTTCCGAATTGGCTACTTATGGAAGTCCGTATGAACATCCAGTCGGCATTCCCTATGTCGTTGTCGCAGGGAAGCTGGCTGTGTCGGGTGGGCGGTCCACTGGCCTGGGGGCCGTTGGCATGCGCATTCTTTCCAATCGACGCGCGAATTGGCAGCTTCCTTAGCTGCGGGAAGGTCACGTTTTTGATCAACTCGCATTGTCGATTCGAATCGTACAGTTGACAACCTTCTTGCTGCTGCGCGCCGAATTCGTGCAAGAATTGATGGCCTCCCTGTTTTTCTCCAAGAAGTTCAATGCTTGGGCTATTTCCTCCCAGGCGCGCGGGTTCACAGTCCGGATCAACCGAATGCCCGCATCGACGCTTGTCGGCTCGCCAAGCGCGCGCCGGGCTATGCGTTCGGGCAGGTGCCAGCTTGCCGGTAGCGATCGAGCAATCGGTCCTGCCAAACCAGCCCTTCAACGGCGCTCAGGACAGGCTTCGACTGGTCGGCAAAGTCATCCTTGCCATAATGAAGATCCATCCCATCGCGGTGCCGCGAGAGCGCGACGTAGCTCGCATGAGTGGGCGGATTGGGCGGATTTCAACATCCTTGCTCACGTCGAATTCTTGCCGGCGATGCGTGCCGCAGCATGACCGCGCGGTTCAATCAGGTTGCGATCAGCGTTGCCGATCGTGAGGCATCGCTTGCCTATTCTCGCTACCTGTTTGGACTGGAGCATGTTGGCGGCACGCACTTTTCGGGCAAGAAGACCGAAGCCGTGCAAGGAATGGCCGGGGCCTCGTCCAATTGCAGCTGGCTGATGGATGATCGCCCCCACTTCCAGTTAGAAATCTTCCGGTTCCCTTGTCCAATGGGTCGCGCCTTTGCATCGAACCGGCAGCCGCAGGATATCGGATATTCGCGGCTGATCTTCTCCGTACCCGCGCTCGCCCCGGTGGCAGCGCGGGCCGGAGTAAAACCCGTTGAGCTGAACGGACAGCGCACAGCTTATCTGCGTGACGCCGATGGTATCGCGATCCAGATCATCGAAGCCGATGTGTCGCGGGCTCGGCTGACCGGCGTGGCCCTGACGGTGCCCGATCTGGCAATTGCCCTGCGCAGTTTCGGCGAAGGTTGCGGCTGCATGGAAGTGCACGGCAAAGTGCCGGACTGGGGCGCCCTGTGGGGGGAAACCGCAGCCGACAAGGATATGGCCCTGCTCGATGGCGGCACCCTGACGCTCGAACTGAGCCAATACCATGCCCCGGCATCGCGTCCGTGGCCCCGGGATTACAGGATTGCCGATCATGGCATCCTGAACATCGCACTCGGTTTCGACAGCCCTGGCGAAATCCACCGCCGGATCGCTGCGATGCAGGCCGTGGGGATCACGCCGAACACTCCGCTGGTGACGGGACCGGGCCTGTTCGCGCTGACCTATTCGCAAGATCCGCAAGGGTTGCCGCCTGATCGAAACCACGCTTGAGGAATGGCGCACCGTTATGGCGGTGAACCTTGATGGTGTGTTCCTTGGCACCAAGCACGCGATCCCGGCCATGGTCCGATCGGGCAGCGGATCGATCATCAACATCTCATCAGTCGATTCGATGATGGGCGCGCCGCTGCGGGTGCCCTGTTGCGCGTCCAAGGGTGGGGTTCAGTCCTTTACCAAGGCTGCTGCGATGGAATGCTGCGAATTCGGTGAGCCGGTGCGGATCAATTCGGTCCATCCGGTGCCGGTCGCGACCAACATCTTTGCGACAGCCTTGCACAAGGTTAATCCTGCGCTCGTGGCCATTCTGGGCGGGGGTGAAGGCCTTGCCGCCTATTACCTGCGCAATACGCCGATGACCCGCTTTGCCGTGCCGGAAGAGATTGCCCACACGCTGGTCTATCTCGGTTCGGATGAAACGGCGTTTGTCACCGGCACCTCGATCGTGATCGACGGCGGGTTCAGCGCGGGCAAATTGCTTAATCAGCGCATGCCCAAAGGAATGTGATGCGCGTCCGCGCATTTCGGGCATAGTGGCTTGGTGGGATCTAGGGGAGATAAGCTGTGCGCAAATCGTTTTTGACTGGTGCGGTCGCTTTGGCAGCATTGGCATCAGGGTCGGCCCGGTTCACTGGCGATCCGGCGGTTCCGTCGCTGGTCGCAAGGGCCGATGCTGCCACGCCGCGCGCGGCGGCCAAATCGGCCTATCCCACCAGATTGCTGTTTGGCGACACCCACCTGCACACCGATTTTTCGATGGACGCAGCAACTTTCGGAGTGAAGCTTTCGCCCGAAGATGCCTACCGTTTTGCACTGGGTGAAGAAGTCACGGCGTCCAACGGATTGAAGGCCAAACTGGCAGTTCCGCTCGATTTCCTGATGGTGTCCGATCACAGCGACAATCTCGGTTCGATCCTGGAACTGAAGGGCGGCAATCCGAAAATGCTGGCCAACCCGGTCCTGGCCGAATGGCTGCGGGTTCTGGGGCTACCGCTGCGCAAGGACCGGCTTGGGCTGGAAGGCAAGCAGACCGAACAGACCAATCCGCGCGAGTTGGACGACGATGCGATGCGATCGACCTATTGGACGCGCACGGTGGAGGCTGCCGAACGGTTCAACCAACCCGGCAAGTTCACCGCGTTGATCGGGTTTGAATGGACCGCGCAGGACAAGGGCCGCAACCTGCACCGCGTGGTCATGTTCCGCGATGGCAAGGCTCGGACTGGCAAGCTTGTTCCTTATTCCGCCAACCTCTCGGACAATCCGCAGGATCTCTGGCAGTGGCTCGGCCGATATGAAGCCGATACCGGCGGCCAGGTGCTGGCGATTGCCCACAACGGCAACCTTTCCAACGGGGCGATGTTCCCGCTGGACCAGACCGAATTCGGCCAGCCGGTGACCCTGGATTATGTCCGCCAGCGCGCCCGGTGGGAACCGGCCTATGAAACCACCCAGATCAAGGGCGACGGGGAATCGCACCCGTTCCTGTCAGCCGACGATGAGTTCGCCGGGTTCGAAACCTGGGATAAGGGCGATTTCGCAGGCGTGCCCAAAACGAATGCCATGCTGCCGGGCGAATACACCCGCGAAGCGCTGAAGCGCGGGCTTGAATTGCAGCGCCGCTTCGGCACCAATCCCTACAAGTTCGGCCTGATCGGATCGACCGATAGCCACACCGGCATGTCGACCGCCGATGACGACAACTTCTGGGGCAAGCACAGCGCAGAAATGGAGCAAAGCCCGACCCGCTGGAGCGATGCAGTGGGCGGCCGCGGCAACACCGTTGTGCCCGGCTGGATGATGGCGGCATCCGGCTATGCCGCAGTCTGGGCGCGTGACAATTCACGCGAAGAGGTCTGGGATGCGTTCAAGCGCCGCGAAGTTTACGCGACCACGGGCCCGCGCATGTCGGTGCGCTTCTTTGGTGGTTGGAATTATACCGCGGCCGATGCCAGGGTCAGCGACATTGCCCGGGTCGGCTATGCCCGCGGCGTGCCCATGGGCGGCGAATTGAACCGCACTGCAAACGGCAAGGCCCCCCGGTTCCTGATCCAGGCGATGAAGGATCCGCGCGGCGCCACGCTTGACCGAGCGCAAATCGTCAAAGGCTGGATCGACGGCGAGGGCAAGACTTACGAGAAGGTCTTCGATGTGGTCTGGAGCAATCGGGCGGGGCGCAAGAAGGACGCGAACGGAAAGCTGCCCAGGATCACCGGCAACGTCGATCTGGCCAATGTCCGCTATGACAACTCGGTCGGCGCGCCGGTGCTGAGCGGGTTCTGGACCGACCCGACCTTCGTACGCGGCCAGCAGGCGTTCTATTACGTCCGTGTGCTGGAAATCCCGACTCCGCGTTGGACCGCCTATGACGCGAAAAAGTTCAATGTGACCATGGCCAAATATGTGCCGATGATCACCCAGGAACGGGCCTATTCGTCGCCGATCTGGTATAATCCATAAATCAGCGCAAAGTGCGGGGCGGGGCAACTTCGTGCGGGCCGGATGACAGCCTTCGCCAAGTCTGGGGAGGCTGGCCGTGTTTGCCCGTAAACCAGGCTGTGAACGCGGCAGAGCTGGCAAAGCCGAGCAACTCGGCGATTTCGGCATTGTTGCGGCTGGAACCTGATAGCTGCCCGCGCGCAACCTCGCCGCGCACTTCGTCAAGCAGGACATGAAACGTCGTTCCTTCACCTGCCAGCCGCCGCTCCATCGTTCGGCGTGACAGGCCAAGACGCTGCGCTGCCAGCGGCGCTGTGCAACGCCTTCCGGCAAGCATTACGCGCAGCAAGCGGCGGGTTCGCTCGGCCAGTGGCAGATCCTGGAGTCCGGGAAGTGCCGCTCGCAATTGCGCGGTATAGGGCCTCAGGCCCGCTTGGGCGAGGAGGTTGGGGCGATCCAGATCGGCGGCATTGAAGGCGATCCCGCTGAAACCCTGCGCGAAATGAATCTGCCCGTTGAAGACTTTCCCAATCAGGCCCAGCCGCAACGGGCGCTGCCGTTCAAGGTAAATGCCTTGCGCTTGCCAGGTCGGGCCCAGCAGCTGGCAGAGTATGCGATGGAGCATGGCTACGGCTACATCGGTCGCCTGCACGTTCGGCCCCTCGCCAGCGACCGTGCAGGCCAGGATCGCCAGCCCCTCGTGCTGAGAAAGATCGATGCTCAAGGCTTCGTTGTGGAGTGGCAGATAGGATGTAAAAATGGCCAGGGCGCTGCGGATGTCTGGCTCGTCACGGGCCAAAAGGGTGACGGGACCAAGATTTGAAATGCCGCGCAACTCAGCGAGCCGCAAGCCGAAGTCGTCGATCCCGGCCTGCTCCGCCGCGCTTTCGAACATCCGATTGATTGCCGGGGTGGGTAGCCGAATTTCGGGATCGCGCTCAGCGTCGGCGGGAAGTCCGGCTGCACGCAGCAGTGCGTTCGGATCGAGCCGACAGGACCGGGCAAGAGCGCCAAAGCCTGTCAGGGCAGCAGCACGAACGGTGGGTATTTGGCGCATTTACGCATTCAATTGGCGCAAAATCTAAATTATGTCCATCTTGCTCGAATAATATCAGCGGCATTGGGAGATTCCGAATGCCAAGCGCTACTCCGATCAGCGATGCCGCCCGCGCCAGTGGTCAGTGGAACCAGGCCTGGGATCAGGCTGCCGCCTTTGACGAAGACTGGATGGAAAAGTTCCTCGACATGGGCACCCACCCGGTGCGCAAGGGGGTGATCGATCCCAAGACCTATGAACTAATCGCCATCGCGGTCGATGCCAGCTGCACTCACATGTATTCGCCGGGGGTCAAGCGGCACATCGCCAAGGCGCTCGATCTGGGCGTGACGCCTGAAGAGATCATGGCCGTGCTGGGGATCCACTCGGTCGCGCTCGGCACTCCGCATCTGGTCGATGAAATGAAAGCGCGCGGCCTGACTGTTCCCTCAATGCCCGTGCCCAGCCTATCCAGGGAGGATTGAACCATGCACTTTCTTGATGACAGCCTGCTGCCCGAAAACCAGGAAAAGCTGGTAATCCAGGTCGCCCCCTATGGCCCGCAGTGGCTGCCGGGCGATTTCCCCGAAGACATTCCGGTGACCATGGAAGAGCAGGTCCAGAAGGCGGTCGATTGCTATAACGCCGGGGCCACCGTGCTGCACCTGCATTGCCGGGAGGCGGACGGCAGCGGATCGAAGCGGCTGTCGATGTTCAACGAAATGATCGACCGCATCCGCAGCGCCTGCCCGGACATGCTGATCCAGGTCGGCGGGTCGATCTCCTTTGCCCCTGAAGGCGAAGGGTCCGAAGCCAAGTGGCTGTCGGACGACACCCGCCACATGCTGGCGGACCTCACGCCCAGGCCCGATCAGGTGACCATCGCGGTCAACACCAACCAGATGGACATTTCAGCGCTGATGGACGCCAGCGACATTGCGGGCACCTGTCTGACCAACCCGGCGATGTTCGAAGCCTACCGCAACATGTATTTCGAATGCGGTCCGGTGTTCATGGAAGAACACCTCAAACGGCTCGTCGCCAATGGCATCCAGCCGCACTTCATGGTGGGCGACATGAGCCAGCTGGAAACGGTCGAGCGGCTGATCCGCAAGGGCCATTATCAGGGGCCGCTGGTGCTCAACTATGTCGCGATCGGCAGCGGTGCGGCGGGGACGCACCCGGCTGACCTGATCGAATTCGCCCGCCGCGTGCCCGATGGCGCGGTGCTGACGATCGAGACGGTGATGCGCAACGTCGCCCCGTTCAGCGCCATCGCCATCGCGCTGGGCTTGCACGTGCGCTGCGGGATCGAGGACAACCTGTGGAGCCGCAAGGGTGAGCGGATGACCAGCGTGCAGCAGGTCGAACAGATGGTGCGGATCGCCAATGAATTGCACCGCGATGTGGCTAGTGGGCCGGAAGCCAAGGCGATCTACCAGATCGGCACGTTCTATCAGTCGACCGACGAAACCCTGCGCAAGCTGGGCTATTCGCCGAACCGCCAACCCGGCCAACGCGGTGTACCGCGCTGGGAATATTCCTGAAATTCGGGAGTAGTTCGTACTTTTATGGCATGTGCACGATGGCCATCATGACTAATGAGAGAACTCGTTATGCATTGATGGCTTGCCAAGCGGTGCGCCCCGCCGCCGCATCACCTGGACTGTCGCGACAGGTCGTTTTCGCTTGCAGGATGGTGTCATGCGCCGCTCGGGCGCGCGGTAGTGTAGGCTGTATCGGGCCGGTACTCGCCTTTGAGCCTCGCCACGAGCGGTCTGGCAGCCCGCAAGATATACTCGTTAGGATCGACAGCCGCGGTCACCAAGGCAGGCAGTGCGGCCTTGGCAAGGTTGGCGAGCGAGTCCAGCGAATTGAGCGCCATCAGCCGCGGGGCGAACTCTCCACTTGCAAGCGTCAACTCCGAAAGGGAGGCGATGCCGGTGTCTGTTCTCCCCACGTGGCAAAGCGCTTCGGCTGCCACGCACCGCACAGAGGGCCAGGGATCGTTACGGGCGGCCTCGGCCAGTAATTCAGCGGCCGGGCCTGCACGATCCTTTAGGATCAGAAGCCCAGTGGCCGCCCAGTAGCGAATTACGCCATTGGGGTGCCGCAGCGCAGCCGTAAGCAATCCAAGTTTGCGCGGATCGCCCCGCGCCGCAGCCTGGGCCAGGGCCATAACCGCCTTGAGCGGGTACTGGGCCGGATCGCGGGAAATCGCGAAGCCTTCCGCCGGACTTCCTTCGGGGATAAAGCCGTTGTCGACGATCGCGAGCATGTGACGATCGAGCGCCCGGCGCATCGCGGCTATGCGGGTTGCCTGCCCGGCGTCGGCGATCAGGTTGGTGAGCTGGTCGGGATCAGCGGCGAGGTCATAGAACTCTTCGTATGGCTTGGTTTCGAAAAAGCGCCACTGCGCCGCGTTGAGCCGACCGGCGAGGTACTCGGTCTCCCACGACTGGTAACTTTTGAGGTTCCATTCGAAGTCCCCACGCATACCCCAGATGCGGTGCGGCATGTAATTGCGGATGTAGCGGTAGCGGCCATCGGTGACCGTGCGCACGAAATCATACCGTTCGTCCATCCGGTTGCGCATGCCGAAGGCATAAGTCGCCGGTATCGCAGCATGGCGGCCCAGGAAAGCGCGCCCCTGCATGGATTTCGGTGTCGGGATGTTGGCCAGCGAGAGCAGCGTGGGCGCAAGGTCGACGAGGTTTATCGGCGTCGTGATCTCACTGCCCATCGGCACCGGGCTCAGGTGGCGCCATTTGGGCGGAACATACACCACCATGGCAACGCGCAGGCCCTCATCGTAGCAATAGCGCTTGCTGCGCGGCAGTACCCCGCCATTATCCGAATAGTAAAACACGATGGTATCCTGGGCGAGGCCATCATCCTCCAATTCCTTCAGGCGCGCGCCAACCTGTGCGTCCATTGCGCTCATCAGCGCATAGTAGCTGGCATAGTCGTCGCGGACCGCAGGAGTATCGGGCAGATAGGCGGGGATGCGTGCCCCCTGGAAGTGCTCGCGGCCCGGAGCAGGGCGGAAGAGCGACGATTCATGCGTGGTCATATAGTTGAACACGGATAGGAACGGGCGCCCCTCCGCGCGCGCGCGCCAGTGGGCCTTCTGGCTGCTGTCGTCCCAGATCCGCGCTGGCGCGACATCGCAGTTATAATCGGTCTTGGCGTTATTGGTGCAATAGTAGCCGGCGCTGCGCAGGTATTCGGGATAGGTTCGCAACTCTGACGGCAAGTGCGCAGTGGCGCGCATGTGCTGGGCTGGCGAACAGGTCTGGGCATAGGCACCGGTCAGAATGCCAAAGCGGGTGGGAGCACAGACCGGGGCAGGCGAATAGACATTGCGATAGAGAATGCCACGCTTGGCCAGTGCATTGATGTTGGGAGTGTTCGCCAGCCGGTCGCCATAAGCGCCGATTAATGGGTTGTTGTCTTCGCTGACGATCCAGAGAATGTTGGGTCGGGTTTCAGCACCAGTTTGGCCGTGCAGGCCTGCCGCATGTCCGGCAATTGCGCTCGTTGCCAGCCCTTGCAGAATTGTGCGTCTGGAAATGCTCAAGGTCAGGACCTCTCAGTTAGTCGGCTGTTAGCAAAGCAAATCAATTCCGAGCGGCAATCATGCCAAAGTGATGACCGCTGGCGCTCAGCCAAAGGATAGATACGGATCGCGAAGGTGCCGCTTCGCAGACAATCCCCAACCGGCAGGTTAGCGCAGGCAGCCACTGTAGGTGGTCTGGCCAATAAACCTGAAAACTGGTCCCGATAGACTCGTCGAATCCGCGTCCAAGGGCAACGACGAAATAGCGGAGTTCGCGTTTACCCACTGGCCAGGCCTTTGGTTTGGGCGCTCCTCGGAGCCATCGAATAACAAGCGCTCTATATCTATCACTCTTATAACTGCATTTAGATCAATAATATTCATTGCGTCGATTGTAGCAGATTTGTTAGATTGGCCAAACCAATTTGCCGCACAGCGGCTATCACAGGGAGGGCACAGATGCGTCGGCCATTAATTCTGCTTCGTCATAACCGTTCGACTCGTTTTGCGCTGCTTGCTGGGGCATCCGTGTTGCTGGGGTCGCATCCTGCCTTGGCCCAATCCGCCGCTGCACCTGCCACCGCGGCGCAATCGCCGTCTGACCAGTCACCAGCTGGCGGAGACATCGTGGTCACGGCAACGCGCATCACGCGCGACGGCTATACGGCACCGACTCCGACAACCGTGCTCGGTCAGGATTTCCTGCAACAGCGGGCAACCGCCGATATTGGTGAGGCGCTGAACAAGATTCCATCGTTCCGCGCAGCCGTGTCGCCGACCGCTGGCGGCCTTGGCAACACCGGCGCATTCCTGGCCGATTTGCGCGGGCTCGGCCCGGCGCGGACGCTGGTACTGCTCGATCGCGGGCGGTTGCCGCAAACGATGGTGCCCGGGGTGACGGGCTCGGCCGGCACTACCGACCTTAACGTCATTCCAACGGTTCTACTGCGCAACAGCGACGTTGTAACCGACGGTGCCTCGGCAGCCTATGGTTCGGATGCCGTTGCCGGCGTAGTCAATTTCCAGATCGATGATCGCTTTACCGGGCTGCGCGGCTCGATTCAGTACGGCGAAACCCGCTACCACGATGCCAAGAACAAGTTCGCCACGATTGCGGGCGGCACAAGCTTTGCCAATGGCATGGGCCATGCTGTGATTGGGTTCGAATACAACGACAACGGCGGGACCGGTTACTACAACACGGTTCGCGCATGGGGCCGGGACGCCTGGAACAACGCAACGATTACCAACCGCCCAGCCGGCACCGCCAGCACGATCGTCGGCCCCTATGGCAACTACTTCGGCACCGCGACCAGCGGCGGCCTGATCTTGACCAACGGTGCACTCAAGGGCCTGGCGTTCGTGCCGACCGCCAGCGGCGGCGTTACGACCACCGCGTTCACGCCGGGTTTGAGCAACCTGACTGCCAGTCTGGATTTCTTCACTCCCGCAGCATTGGCCGCCAACGCCGCAGCGGGGATCTTCAACCTCAATACCCAACAGCTGCGTCCGGCTCAAAAGCGCTACAACCTGATGGGCAAGGTCACGCTCGATCTGTCCGACAAGGTGAGCCTGTTCTTTGCGCCGCTTTACTCCAACGTCACCAACACCGGCATCATCCTCGTTCGGCGCGATGGCGCCGGGGCGGGCCCATCGTTGAACATTGCCAAGGATAACGCCTTCCTCGCGCAGGCGTTGACTCCGGCGCAGCTGGCGCTGGTACCCGCGGCGGGGCTGTCGGTCGGTTATTCAGGCCAGGACTTCGGACCAAGCGTGCGGCAGATCCGCAATGAACTGATCCGCCTCCAAACCGGGATCAAAGGCCGCTTCGGACAAAGCTGGAAGTGGGATGCGTCCTACGTGTTCGGCGAAAACACGTCGCATGTGAAGATTTCCAACACTTTCAATTCGGCCAACTTCCGCAACGCGCTTGATGCCGTCTCGGTCGGCGGGCAGATCGTGTGCCGAAGCGCTGCAGCGACCGCTGCCGGGTGCGTGCCGATCAACATCCTGGGCAAGGCCAATGTCTCGACGGCTGCTGCAAGCTACATCCTGGGCACAGCCACAGGGACTGGCGTGACCCAGTTGCATGACCTGTCGGCCAACCTTCAGGGCGAGCCGTTTTCGACCTGGGCCGGGCCGGTTTCGATCGGCCTCGGGGCCGAATATCGCCGCGAATCGATCCGGCTCAATACCGACCTGGTGTCGCAGGCCAGCGGCTGGTTGTCCGGCACCGGTGCAGCGCTACCGACCGTCAGGCAGACGATCAAGGAAGCCTATCTGGAAACCATCGTCCCCCTTGCCAAGGACTTGCCGCTGGCGCGGAGCATCGAATTCAACGGGGCTGTCCGGACCACCGACTACAGCACCTCAGGCGGTGTCACCACCTGGAAGGCTGGCCTTACCTGGGAACCGTTCGACGGCCTGCTGATCCGCTCGACCCGGTCACGCGACATCCGCGCACCCAACCTGATCGAACTGTTCACCCCGCAGACCCAGTCGCTGCCCTTGCCAACTGATCCGCGGGTCGGTGTCGCCCGTCCGACCAACAACGCCGGTTTCATCGTCGGCGGCAATCCCGATCTGAAGCCCGAGCGGTCGACAACCCAGACCCTGGGCATGACCTATCAGCCAAGCTTCTTCCGCAATCTGAAGCTCTCGGCCGATTACTACAACATCCGCATCGAGGGCGCGATCACATCGACCGGGACGCAGGGGGTGGTCAACAACTGCTTCATTGGCGGCGTCTATACCGGCAATTCCTGGTGCTCGCTGATTACTTTCACCAATAACGATCCGGTTGCCGGGCCGCTGCTGGGGGTACACGGCGTGACGGCCAACGTTGCCCAGTTCAAGACCCGCGGGATCGACTTCGGCCTGAACTACCGCCAGCCGATGGCGGACATCGGGCTGGCCGGGCAGCTCAACGTCAATCTCATGGCGACCCACGTCATTTCGTTCTGGTCATCGACAGATGTGTCCACGCTGTTCCCGGCCGGGATCGACCGCGCGGGTCAGACTGGTGCGGCGTTCGGTGGACCAGCTGGTCTGCCCAAGTGGCTGGTCAACACCACGCTTGACTATGAGATCGGTGGTTTCGGGATCAACACCAACGTCCGCTTCATCTCGCGCTCGCGGCAGAACAACGGCCTGTTTGGTCCCGATCAGGCAGGCTACAATCCGGCGCTCACTACCAGCATCAGCAACAACAACATCGGCGCGGCGACCTATGTCGATCTGGGGCTGCGTTACAGCTTTGGCCCGGACCGGCAGTTCCAGGTGTACTTCAACGTCGACAATTTGCTTGATCGCGATCCGCCGCTTCCCGCCAACGGAAGTGCCTATTATGATCTGATGGGACGCACCTACAAGGGCGGCGTCTGCTTCAAGTTCTGAGTACTACCTGCGCACGCCGGGCATTTCCGACGTGCGCAGGTTCATGACGAAACGGGCCTTCCGTCCGGATTCGACAGGCACTGGAGACCGGTCATGGCATCGATGGGCGTGAAGCTGCTTGCAGCGGCAACATTACTACTCCCAACAATCCCGGTGCATGCAGCGCCGCCTCGTGGCGGTGCGGCGGTACGGATAGATTCCGGTCCGGTCGACGGCAAGCCGCTGCCATCCGGGGTCGGGGCCTATCTCGGCATTCCTTACGCTGCGCCCCCGGTTCGTGAACTGCGATGGCGCGACCCACAGCTGGTCACACCCTGGCGCGAAGTGTTTCATGCTGATCGGTTCGGCCCGCAATGCATGCAGCCGCAGCGTAATGCGCTGGCAAATCAGTACAGCGGGGCAGAGATCAACAGTGAGGATTGCCTTACGCTGAACGTCTGGGCGCGGCCCGGGCTGAAGAAAGCTCCGGTGATCGTCTACATCCATGGCGGCGCATTCTTCATCGGTGCGTCCAGCATGCCGATTTACCAGGGCGAGGGCGTCGCCCAGGCCGGTGCCGTCTATGTCAGTCTGAACTACCGGCTGGGCGTGCTCGGCTTCATGGCCCATCCCGAACTGTCAGCCGAAACGCCAACCAGAACATCCGGCAACTATGGCTTCCTCGACCAGATCGCCGCGCTGCAATGGGTCAAGCGCAACATCGCGGCGTTTGGCGGCGATCCCGGCAACGTGACGATCGTCGGGCAGTCGGCGGGATCGATGTCGGTGCTCGCACTGCAGTCCAGCCCCTTGGCAAAGGGCCTGTTCCACCGCGCGGTGGGGATGAGCGGCGCGACCATTGGCGGGCCGCTCGGGCTGAGCACCCTTTCAACGGCAGAAAGCGAAGGCTTGAAACTGCAGGCCTATCTGAAGGCCGGCACCCTTGCCGAAATGCGCAACCTGCCAGCCGACCGGTTTCAGCTGCCACGCGTGCCGAACGGACCGATGGTCGGTGCAGTGGTTGATGGCCGAGTTTTGCTGGACCAGCCCGAGGCGATTTTTGCGCGGTCAGCTCAGAACGACGTGCCGTTGCTGCTCGGTTTTGCAAAAGATGAGTCATTCGGCGGGATGGGCGCGGTGACTGGGGTCGACGACTACCGGACCAAGGCGGCGGCGCGTTTTGGAGACCGGGCCGCCGAATTCCTCTCGCTCTATCCGGCGTTGACGGACGAAGAGGCCCGCACCCAGGCGGTCGCGGCAGATCGCGATTCGACCATGGCGCTTGGCATGAACGCATGGGCGAGAGCCCAGAGCGCGCATGGCAAGGCTCCGGTCTACACATATGAATTCGCGCGATCACACAGCTATGCGCCGGGCGTACGCTTTTCAGACCTCGATCCGGTGACCGCCGGTTCCTACCACACCTCGGAAGTGCCGTTCTGGCTGGGAACGCTCGACAGCTTCAACCGGTTCCGGCGCACCCGCGAATGGACAGCAGGCGACCGTGCCTTCAGCGTCGCAATGACGCGCACACTGGTTGCCTTTGCCCGCAGCGGAAATCCTGCAACTGCGCAAATTTCCTGGCCCAGATTCGATCCGGAACGGCCGCGCCTGGTCCTGCTCGGCGAGGCAGCGAGCGTTGCGGACTGGCCTGACGAACGCAAATTCGCTTTCTTCCGCAGCATGGCTCGCAAACCCGCTGCTGGCGGCAGCGTGCGAGATTGATGTCAATCGGATCGCGCGTCCGGTAAGATCGCAAGGATGGAGAGCCAAATGCCTGTAAGCCGTGCCCGGATGACGCTTGCCCTGGCAAGCCTTGCCTTGGGGATCGGCCCGGCAGCGGCCTGGGCCGAGGCACCGAGCCCGACCATCGCCGCCAGTGCCGCACGCTCGGAAATGGTGCTGGCGCAGGGGTGGCGGTTCAAGCTCGATCCGGCGGTATCCGGCCCAGAGCAGCCGGGCTTTGACGATTCAACCTGGGCCAGCGTAGCAGTGCCGCACAGCTGGAACCGGGTGGGCTATTACCGCGATGCCAGCTCCGACCGGCTCAACCGCCCGGAAACCATCGACAAGACCATGGGGATCGGCTGGTACCGTCTGGCCTTCACCCCGCCGCAGAAATTTGAGGGCAAGCGCCTGTGGCTGCAGTTCGACGCCGCCAGCCGCACGGCCGAGGTCTGGCTGAACGGGGTCCGGTTGGGGACACACGCCGGCGGCTTTTCGCGCTTCCGCTTCGATGCCACAGCCGCGTTCCGACCAGGCCAGACCAACCTGTTGGTGGTCAAGGTCGACAATTCCAAACCTGCCCCCGGCTCCGTGACTGCTGACGTGTTGCCGCTAGCCGGTGACTTTTTCGTCCACGGCGGGCTCTATCGCCCGGTCAGCCTGATCGCGACCGATGCGGTCCATATCGATATGCTGGATCACGGCGGCAGCGGCGTTGCCGCGAACACCGTGTCGATCGGAGGCGGGCGCGCAGTCGTGAAAGTCAGCACGCGCCTGCGCAACGACGGTACGGCGGCCATGCCCGTGCAGGTCTCGGCCAGACTGGTTGATTCCGCAGGCCGCACAACTGCACGTACTTCCACAGACCTTACGCTCGCGCCGCAGAACAGCGGTGAGGCAGGGCAGACCTTGCAGGTCACCCGGCCACGCCTGTGGGCCGGGGTGGCGGATCCCTACCTCTATCGTCTGGTGATCGAACTGCGTTCGGGCGGCAAGATGCTGGACCGGGTGGAGCAACCTTTCGGCATCCGCCAGATGCGCTTTGATGCGCGGCGCGGCTTCCTGCTCAACGGGCAGCCTTATCGGCTCCACGGGGTCGGTTACCACCAGGACCGCGAAGGTAAGGGCTGGGCGGTCAGCCCGGCCGACGTGGCGCAGGATCTGGCGATCATCCGCGAAATGGGCGCCAACACCATTCGCCTGACGCATTACCAGCACGGGCAGCCGGTGCATGACCTGGCCGATCGCTACGGGCTGGTTGTGTGGGACGAGATACCCTTGGTCTCGCAATGGACTATCGGCGGCGCGAAGAGTGCCAGTCCGGGGCTGGTCGCCAACGCTCGCCAGCAGTTGCAGGAACTGATCGCGCAAAACCGCAACCACGCTTCGGTCGCGGCCTGGGGCATCGCCAACGAGGTCGATTTCGGCAATTCAATGCCTGCTTTCCTGACGGGCTCGACCGGTACACAGCCTGATCCCGCGCCGCTGTTGGCGGAGCTGAACCAGCTCGCCAAGCAACTCGACCCGGCGCGCCCCTCGGCATTGGCAACTTGCTGCGAAGGGCGGCTGTTCGCGCCGGGGGTGGAAGTGCCGATTACTGCCACGGCTGTCGATCTGGCCGGCGCCAACCGCTATTTCGGCTGGTACTATGGCCAGCCGGACGATCTTGGTCCGGCGATCGATACCTTGCACGCAATGCGGCCCGACCAGCCACTTGCACTGACCGAATATGGGGCCGGCGGCGCGATCAATCTCCACACCGACAACCCGCTCGCTGCAGCGCCGGATTCGCGCGGACGCAAGCAGCCGGAGGAGGTCGAGAGCCTGGTACATGAACGCAACTGGCATGCAATCAGCACGCGACCCTATCTTGGTGCGTCGTGGCTGTGGGTGGCGTTCGACTTTGCCAGTACGGTCCGCCATGAGGGCGATGCCGAGGACATCAACACCAAGGGCCTGGTCACCTATGACCGCAAAACTCGCAAGGACGTCTGGTACTTCTACAAGGCCAACTGGTCGAACGAGCCGACAGTTCACATCACCGGGCGGCGCTATATCGACCGGGCCTATCCGGTAACCGATGTCCGGGTCTATACCAATGCCAGCGCCCCCACTTTGTCGCTGAACGGCAAACCGGTGCATCTGGCCCCGCGGTGCGAAGACAAGGTTTGCATCTGGCGCGATGTTCGTCTGGCGGCTGGCCGCAATGTCTTGATCGCATCAGGCAAATTCGCCGGGCGCGCGGTGTCAGACACGGTCACATGGCAACTTGATCCGGCCCAGGCCCGCTCAGTGCGTATTGATGCCGGTGCCTTGCTCGCAGCAAGGAGCAGCGCCGGTCGCTTCGGCTCGGACAACTTCTTCGTCGGCGGTGCAGCTGCCAGCGTCGATCAGCCCGCCGATTATGGCAAGCCCGAGCTGCCCGCCACGATCATTGGCACGGCGGATCGCGACGTCGCGGCCACCTATCGGCACGGGACTTTCGCTTACCGGGTCCCCCTCGACAACGGTAGCTACAAGGTGTGGCTGACATTCGTCGAACCATCCGCCCAGCCAGGCGAACGTGTCTTTGATGTTTCCGCCAACGGGAAGCCGGTGCTTACCGGATTTGATGTGGCTGCCCAGGCCGACGGACCGCTCAAATCGATTCAGCGTGAGGCCACGGTCACAGTGAGCGACGGGCAGCTCAAGCTCGACTTCCGTCCGGCGAAGGGGGAAGCTGTGATTTCCGCGATCGAGATCGCGCGGGAAACGGACTAACTTAGCTGCGCGGACTCCGCTGCTGCTTTTAGCTCCTCCCGCAACCAGATAAGCCCGGGGTCGTCTTGTCGAGCCGTGTGAAACTGCATCATCTCGCTCATCGTAGGGAGCGGGATGGGGCATTCGGCGATTGCCAGTGACAACGGTTCTGCGAGCATGCGGGCTAGCCGTTCGTGAACCAATGCAAGGCGTGTGGTGTTGCGGACCATCCATATGGCCTGCGAGAACGAAGGAGCCACCAGCTCAATCCTGCGCGCCTTGTCGCCGCCCAACGCCGCCTCGATGAACGTGGCACGTCCCTCGATGGCCACGCCGACATGGCCACTGGCGTAGAAATGTTCCTCGGTCAGTGAACCTTGCAATATGGGGTTGCTGGCACAGCCGACTACGACGTGCCGCTCGGTAAACAGCAGCTCCTTCGGATGTCGCTCGGCCGTAAACTGATCCGGGGAGAGCAAAAGGTCGAGCTTGCCTTGGTCTAGGGCGACAGTGCTGGATTCTTCAGGCAGCTTGACCACAAAGCGGATGTGCGGCGCGCACTGTTGCAGCCGACTGATCATGGGGGCGACGAGCACCGTCGTGATGTAGTCGGATGCGGCGATCTGGAACTGGCGATCCGATGACCGGGGATCGAAATGCGTCGACGCGGCGATGACACCGCGCAGCGTCTGAAGCGCCGCGCCGATCTGGGGCTGCAGCATAAGCGCACGAGGTGTCGGGATCATCCGCTTGCCCTGCTGGACAAGAATTTGATCGTCCAGTGCCTCGCGCAGCCGCTTGAGCGCGGCGCTCATGGCCGACTGGGTAAGGTTCAGCCGCCGCGCTGCCTGAGTGACACTCTGCTCTGTCAACAGCGCATCGAATGCCACCAGCAGGTTCAGGTCGAATTGATCAAGCCGCATACCGTCGACCATCGCGATCTGCGCAGGAAAATCCAGCCCCGTGATTGATCAAAGAACGATACGTTCCCGGATTCTCCATTTCGCTGGCGTTCCCCCACTATTGAGCCGTCTTTTCCCCCACAGGCTCGTCTCTGTACGCATTTTCATTCGGTGCGCCGCGATCCGCCAGGTCACATTGTCGGTGTTGAGGCCTTCGAACTCGCCCCATTTGGCTAAGCGAGGCACTTGTGTGCGAACCATCGTGTGAGTGGTCCAGGGCAACGCGAGATGGCTTATCTGTTCGGCATGGTCGCGGCTGAGACCCGCAAAGAATGCAGGCAGATCCTTTGGCCCGATGTTGGACTGGCGGCGACTTCCTTATGGCTGGAATGATGTCGCGGCTGAGTTCGCCTGATGGCTGAACTTGGTCGGGGAGACAGGAGCCGACCTTTTCGGCTAAAATTCTAAACCATAACGAAAATATGAAAACGAAAAATGGTAGTTACCTGCCCGGCTACCAACACCGAAATTGACTGGAAATGGATCCATGTTTGCCAATCCAGTCAATTTTTTCGACAGCGCAGCCCTACCATCAAGGACGGCACCCTTGCAACTTCGCGAAGCAGACGGAGGCCCTGCGCGCGCGCAAGTGCGACAGCGGGCATCCGGCAATGAGCGAGGCAAGAGTGCCAGCGGGTCAGCACCAAAAACGCCGCACCCTCAGGAGCGCGCAGCGCGGGACAGAGTGCGTCAATCAAATCTCCCGCTCAATCAGAATGCTCCTGATCGTAACCCGGATGGGCCGGGACCCAAGACCCGGTTCGCATCTGCGAATAGAGCAGGTTGCCCGCGAGGGCAGCACAAACGTGGCTTCCTCCATTGGCTGAAACCGCTGACAATGCAGACATTCGCTGCGATCGACCGATCTGTCAAAACGGGCTGTTCGTTAAGCAAATCTAATGAGCGCATGAATGGTCGGTTACAGGGCAGACCACCGCCAGCGCATTTGGCCGTTTTATTCAGATTGTCAGACATCGGCTCTGCTCAACTATGCCCATAGTGGTTCGGCCAGAACCGCTTGCCGGTCGGCGGGCATGCTGTGACGCCGCGCCGACTTTCTCGACTAGGAATCTTTGTTTGGCGCTAGCACGCCGCTAAACTATGGGGGTGTAGAAGCCGGATTTGCATAATGGTCTTACGGGGGCTGGATGACCGACTACATGGCCGCTGCGCAAGAGACGGCGAACTTTATCGAAGCTCAGAGGCTTGATGGCCTGGCCCGGTGGCGCAGGACCGAGTCCAGCGATGCAACGGACTTTGGTCTGTACCACGGCTCGTCGGGGATCATCCTGCTGCTGCTGGAACTGCATCGCGCCACGGGATCGGCCGCCGCGCTTGCTCAGGCTGTTGCCGCTGGCGAGGAAGTGGCCGCGCATATCAGGCAGGTCGAGCGGCTGACAGTAGGCGTTTCGCGCGGCTGGCCGGGTTATGCCTTCATCATGAACGAACTGGCGCGCGCGAGCGGTCGCGAATCCTTTCGCGCCCTGGCCGTCCAGTGTCTGGACCGGCTTCGCGCCCAGGCCAGCGAACTGGGTGCGGGCATCGGCTGGATCGAGCCGATGCCGTTCTCGGAAATCACCGGGCTGACCGGTGATCGGGAGATTTACGATCAGGCGGTCGGGGCCGCGGGCGCGGGGCTCGCGCTACTGTATTGTCACCGGCACGGGGTCCATC
>CAZKAX010000005.1:0-46168 GCA_964550775.1 uncultured Novosphingobium sp.
AATCTTGCTCCATATCCTCGACGCCATCAACCAGCGAGGCAAGTTGGAGATCCAGTACAAGTCGATCACGGGTTCGCCCGAACCGCGCCGCGTCATCGCGCCCCATGCGCTCTTTCATGCTGTGGGCCGGTGGTATGTCCGAGCTTGGTCGACCGAACATTCAGATTTCCGTGACTATAATCTGTTTCGGATCGATCAGGCTGGCGACATCACCGCGGCCGCGATCGACCACACGCTCGATTTCGAGTGGATGCACGAGATCGACCTCATTCTCTCACCCAACCCGGCTCTATCCGAAAGCCAACAAGCAGCGCTTGAAACCGAATACGACATGACCGAGGGCAGGCTAGTCGTAACCAAGCGCCTGAGTCAGACCTTTTACCTGATGACCGAGCACAATTTCGACGTTGCGCCCGACACACTGCCACCGGGTAAGCAGCAGCTTGTGCTGCTAAACCGCGACGAGGTGGTCAATGCCCGGACCACGGCACGCAAACTGTCGATCGACGCGATCGAGCGAGCCTCTCGTTGAACATGGGTGTCCGCGATGAAGGGGTTTCTGCGATCCTGCTCTTCGGCAGTCGTGCACGTGAGGACAATAGCCGGGGTTCGGACACCGATCTCCTGCTCGTCAGTCCGCCCGGTACACCACAGCACAAGTCGATCGGCCACCTCTCGATGTTCTTCTATCCGTGGGAAAAGCTTGCAGCTGACGCGCGCGACGGAGACCTTTTCGTTTGTCATATCGTTCGCGAAGCCAAGCCGGTATTCGACCCGCTGTGCCAGCTTGATCAGTTGCGATCTCAGTTTCGGCTCCGGAGCAGTTATGCCCGCGAAATTGGACACGCTCGCGATCTGGGCTGGTTTTTGGATCGACATGCCGGCGCACTCAATTCGAATTTGGTCGTGCGGCGCATGGTCTGGTGCGTCCGTACAATCCTCATCGCCCAGCTGGCCGAGCACGGCACTCCGGTTTTCGCGCCGGCTGCGCTTGCATCGGCTGCACCATCGGCCGCCGACATCCTCGCCAGTCGCCATCAGCGTCGGCTGGATTCGGCGATCCGGCAGCGGTTCCGGCAGTATCTCGTGCAGGAAGGGGGCACTCCGCCTCTCCCAGGGAAGGCGACGTTGGAGGACTATCGCGCCTTGTTCGCTCAGTCCTCCAACAAGGTGGGGCTGCAGACAATCGAGCGCGGTGTTCGATCGTCAGAAGATGATAACGACCACTACCGCTGATCGGCATGACCGAATGGGCGGTTTCGATGGCTTGATCTGGCATCATGAAGGTCGGCTCTGTCGGCTATTTGAGCCTCGCAAATGCGGTGCGGGAAGTCCCAATTGGCGCACTCCGGCCTCGCAGGCTCGGACCAGGGTGCGGCGTTATTGTCGCTGACCCGCTGGCACTCTTGCGGCTCTCCTTGCCGAACGCCGGCTGGCACCCAGTCCCGCGCGCCTGGCGTTCGGCGGCGTCGAGCCTTGCAAGGGTGCCGTTTCTTGCTGGCTCGCTACGCGAGCCCTTCCGCTCGCATGCTGTGATCTCGGATAATCGGACCAACCACCGAACCCTGCTGGTGAGGAGAGGGGGCTGGGATGGAATGCCGCAGGATGGGACCATTCTAGAGTATTTTCGATTCCTCGGATCGAAAGTTTCTGCTATGTTCCAAGGAGCAAACCTATGAACGCAATCATGACCGATTTCGAATTTAAGCACGGTAGCGAACCTGTCCCCCAGAAGTGGGAGGGCTTGGCCGAGCTTGATCGTGCGCTCGCCGAGGACCGGCTGACCGAATATAGAGTTCAGAAGGCATGGGCTGACCCTTGGAGCCGCCGCATTACAATTGGCGTGCTGACCGTTATCGGGTCCGTATTCGCCTTCCTTGCGGGCAGCTCACTCGGCCTCTGGTGAGAGGCCTAAGTCTCACCATTCCTTCACATCATCTGCGGCCTCAGCACTGGCACCCTTGGCGGGATCGGTGACCCTTTGGAGATCGGTACGCTGGCCCGAAATCCGCTGGTGGCCTGCGCCCTGCTCCCGCGCAACCTCATCGCGGATGCTTGATGGATCGGGCCCTTGGGGCAGCCCCCCCGGCGCGGGAATGACGCCAAGTGGAGCCGTCGCGCGAACGCTGGCTGGCGTGCTGACCGCTGGACTGCCGATTGGTGTCACAGGTGGAAGGACAAGCTCACTTTCGACCTCGGACTTGATGTTGCCGGCATAGGATTCGACGAACTTGCGCTGTAGCGCCTGGCCCTTGGGGCTGAGCTGGAACGCGGTATCGTCGAATCGAACGTCGCCATAGTAATCTCGATTGTTCTCGATCTCGGCCATTCCCCATTCGCGGTAAGCTTGGCTGAGGTTGAGGTTTCCGGAGGCATTGCTTCCCGAAAAGAACGATGCTTGCTGCTCCAGGCGGTTACCCGTCTCCTCGGAACGGCGCGCTTCGAGTGTGCTGGTTTTGGTTTCGGTGAGCGAGGCGTTGAGCCCGTTAGCGGTCGAATGGACCCTGCTGTTGGTCGAGGTGCCGACCGTGCGCAGAAACCCGTCGCGCGTGCTGTTCCAGTTATGGCTTTCAGCGGTCTGGCTCAACGAACCGTAAATCTTCGAGCGGTCCTCGGATGCAATGCCGATGTCGCTGTCAGTCCAGGTTCTCGTACCACCACCTCTAACGCCAACCTTCGCCGAAGCGACGCCAGCGCTAATGCCTGCGTCTGCGCTTGCCTCACCTCCAAGAAACCAGGCTGTCGAAATGTCATCTGCTGCGCGGCGCGAGAGGCCAAATTGGCGCTGAAGGCCGAGCGAGGCCTGATCGACCTCACTGTAAGCAGTCTGAACGCTATCGGAGCTCGATGTGCCGCTGGCGGTCTCGATGCTTTGGCCGCTGTTGGTCTGGTCGCGCAGTTCGCGGAACTGGGCGATGGAGCTGGTGGTCGATTGCTGCGCAAGGGCAGTCTTGGCCTCGCTGTTGGCATGGTACTCGCTCGCCATGGTCGAGAGACGAGAGGAGAAGTCGCGGCCGAGCGTGGGTGTGAACGGGTAGCTCGAGTTCGGGAGCTGGTCGTAAGCCGCCTCGGGGTAGCTGGTCGTCTGCGCCCCGCTGTCGCTGATCGTGCGGGTCTGGGCTGCGCCGTAGGTGAAGCTTGGGGCAATGGTGCCTTGCGCAAACTGACGGGTCATCACGGTCGAGTTCTCGAGGCTGGTGTTGCCAAGCGCGACATTGCCGGTGCTCGCTTCGCGTGCGGCTTCCTCGGCGGCGTTCTGGCTCGGATTGAGGTAGCTCGTTGCCTGGTGCGAAATCGCCATTGCGCCCTTGGCGACGCCGCCCGCGAGGAATGGAACCGAAGCAATCAGATAGCCCGCCAGAAGCCCAATGTCGGAATTGACGTCGGCCATCCCGGTGAAGGTCGCGAGGCTAAGACCATTGGTGCCAGCAACCGCGGTCATATCGGCGGCACCCTTGTACATCAGCATCATGTGGAGGATCACGAACAGCGGACCCCAGGCGGCGAGATAGAAGAACCCGGTGACATAGCCCTTCAAGGCCAGCGGCCCGGTCTTGGGCAATAGGAACAGCGGGAAGAGTACCGGGAAGAGCGCGTAGAACAGCACGGTCAGCACGACGTTGAGCAGCGGAACCCATTTCATCGCGGCGTTAGCGATCGAGGAGTAGGTTCGCTCAGTTTGGATATCGGCGCGGGTCTGGGCATAGACGTCGATGCTGCCGGCCCCGCTCGCGCCACTGAATCCGTGCATCGCCTGGCTCATCGCGTTGATCGTCAGCGTCTGCTTGAAGATGTCCGCCGCGCTCGTCGAAACCCCGGTGAGGTACTGGTAGGCGACCGGCAGATCGGAGAACAGCTTGGCCTTGGCGAGCGCGGCGGTCTGATTGGGATAAAGCTGGCGGCCGAACACCGTCCCCATCCCGTCGATCAGCGAGGTCCACTGCGTATTCAGCGCATCATAGGCCTCGCGGCAGGTGATGATCGTGGAGGTGACCTGTCCGGTGCCCACATCGCGGGTGAGGAATCGCTGAGCGCGGGCCTGGCTGCCCGGCGCGATGGTGGCCCAGATATCGCCGCTCTCGGCGAGTTGCTTCATCGAGTAGCGCCCCAACAGCACGTCGTAGAACACGCATTGCCGGAAATGCTCGTCAAGATTCGAGGCAAATTCGGGGTCGGATATGCGCAGGGACCGGGTCGCATCGTAGAGCCGCGCACCGTAGATCATCCCGTTCTTCGAGTAGTTGAGATCGCCGGGGAGGCCAAAAACCACCTCGGCCGAGCCGGTGAGATAGTCGCCGACCTGGCTGGTAAAACTTGCCATCAGCGCGAGGCCAATCGGCACGTTACTGACGTTGGCGGGAGCAAGGCCGGGATTGAGGCGGTCGGTAATATGCACGTCGGTGCGCGGCACCATAAGGCAGGTGTACATCAGCGTCGCGCCGAGGAACCAGTTGATCCAGGCACGCCAGTCCTGGTTGAAGGCGAGGGTCAGTGCTGAGAGCGCGAGCCCCATGACCATGACCACCTGAAGCAGGCTCTTGTAGCCGCCATTGCCGGTCCAGGCGGCGACAGCCTGGAAGACATTGACCATGTAGTCGCCGCCGCCAACCGTGAAGATCTCGATCATGTGTCTCTTGTCCGCGAATGGGCTGTTGGGTTTGTCAGTGGGTGAGCGCGCGCGTTTGCAGCCCGCGTGACCAGTCGAGCGCGGCAGCCATGCCGGGCGACATTTGCGTGGCGAGCACGTTTTCGATGAACGCGGTCTTCTCGATGATCTGGAGCACCGCGTTGACCTTGAGGTGGGTGTTGGTCTGCCGGTCAGCGAGCGCCTGGCGGACTACATTCACCTGGGCTTGCCACATCTGAATCTTGGCCTCGTCGGCGCCGATGAAGCTTGACATTGAGCGGCCGGCTTCGCTGACGATGCGGTCGAGCACGGCAAACAGCAGATCGACCGAGGCCAATTCGGCGAGCGTTTCGCGGTCGTCAGTCGGCATGCCGCGCCCGTAGGCGGCCTGGACGGTCAGGATCTTGTAGAGCGGGACGCTCGAGACCTGGAGCAACTCCTTCTGCGCAGCGGTGATTGGCGTATCGTCACGGATCGCCTGGACCATTCCGTCGATCAGCGTCGAGACGCGGTGACGCAGCGATTTCGAGACGGGGAGGTTGAGCGAGCGGAACCCCGGATCGAGGCACTTGTCGGTCTCGTCGCAGTGGAAGATCAGGACATTGCCACCCGTGGTTCCATCGAGCAGCGAGGTGACCAGGGTCGAGGAGCTCTCGCCAACGATCGGGACGAATTTGCCCGGCTCGTCGTCCTTGGGCGGTACGTAGATGATCGTGCCGAGCAGCGTCATCGCGTATTCTGCGAGCTCCTGGTCGAGGCTGCCACCCGGCGAGAAGAACGCCGACTTCTTCAGGATCGTCCAGGTGTAGTTGCGCGCCACGCCGGGATTGACGTCATCGTACTTGCCCGCGCCTGCGGCGGTGGTGCTGGTGCGCTGGCCGCGGGTGCCGCAGCCGTGCTTGGCCGCGGCATAGTCGGTGAAGATGCCTTCGCTGTTGCCGATCGCCTCGCAGATCGCCTTGTCGGCGAGATCGCCCTTCGGCCAGATCCCGCCGACCAACCCTTGCGCCAATTCGCAGGAGTTGATGTTGAGGTTGTTCATGAGCTGCGCCTTCTGGGCGAACTCCTGCATGATCTTCGAGCACTCGGGACAGACCGTGTCGATCGCGAGGGAGAACGCGAACCCGACCGCATTGTTGGCGACGGCCTTGAGCATCGCGACGATTTCGCTCGCGTTGATGAAGCTGAAGGAGCCTGCAAAGATGTCGATCCCGCCGCAGCCGGCGCGGGCGCGGGGCAACTGCAGGTTGGCGATGTTGGTCGTCTTCTGCGGGAAGCGCGTCCAGACGTTGCCGAGGCTGTAGTAGCCCGCCGACTGACCCTGAAACGCGGTCGGACCGTTGACTTGCGCCGCGCCGCCGACGTCGTTGAGGAACGAGTCCATCGAACTGCCGACATCGGCGTGTAGCGAGTTCAGGGGGAGTGCGGTGGCGAGCAGCGCCGCGACGATGCGTTGAAACCTAATAGTCACGTCCGGCTTCCTTCGAGGTCAGGAGATAGATGCGGTCCTGGAGTTCGTCGGCGCTCATCACGCCGTAACCGATCGGGATCGCGCGATTGGCGGCGGCGTCCCACAGCACGACGGCGGGGGTGATGCCGGGGTCGAGCCCCATGCGCTGGCGCTGGTTGGTCTCGACCGTGTAGCGCGGGAAATGCCGCGAGGGTCCGCCGTCGGTCGAGATTGCGCGCACCGTGATGTGCCAGGTCGTGGCAACGCCTTGCACGATCGGCGACATGACTTCGCAGGCGCCGCAGCTCTGCGCGAAGAAGTAGAAAAGTCCGTAGCGTTCGGAGAGGTGCGCCATCACGGTGTCGCGCTCGCTCTTGCGATTGTCCTGCCAGGCGCGTTTGCCGAGGGTCGATACCGGGCGCTGCAAGGTGTAATCGAGCTCGGGCTCCTGCCAGATCGAGCGCTGCCAGACATCGCTGAAAAGCGAGGCCTGGTCGAGCTGGCGGCGCTGAAAGCGGATATAGGCGGTGACGTTCTCGGCTGTCGGCTCGAGGATCGCCTTGGCCTTGAGTTCGCGCAAGGTCGCGGTGATCGCATCGAGGCGGCTCGTCGCGCTCTGCTGATCCAGCGGCTGCGACTCGACCCGTTCGGGCGGCTTGGGCCTGGTGCAGTAGAACCAGTACCCGAGGCGTCGCTCGGCACAGTAGAACGGATCCTGCCCATCGGCGGTAGTTACCGTTGGTGCGTCACCGGCCAGAGCCCGGAGCGGGGTGACGACAAGGCTGGCGGCGATCAGGCAGGCGGCGGCAAGCCGCTGGCCGCGCTTATTGGCGGGCACGGGCATAGTAGTCCTCGATCTTCTGCTGGATTTGCGCGGCGGCCTGGAGCTCGTCTGGGAGGCGGGCGGCGTCGGTGAACTCTGCGTAGACTTCGCTGAAATCCATCTTGGAGAGATCGAGCCGGGCGAACTCGTCGATGGTGAACCCGAGGCACTGCTCGGTCTTGGGCTTGCCCCAGGGCTTGTTCAGCTGTTGGCGGCCCTGCTCCTGAAGGATACGCGAGAGCTTGGATTCAAAGCAGCAGTAGACCTTGCGCTTGGTGAGGCAGACCCCGAGGAACGAGGACGAGCAGTAGGTCCCGACATAGGCGCACAGGCCCTCCACGTCCTTCTGATGGAGCAACATCTCCTCACGGCTGCAGCCCAGGGCGACGAGCAACTGGATGCCCGGGATCAGCGGGAATCCCTTGCCCTTGCAGCAGTTGAGGATTCCGAAGACCTTGGACGAGCAGGTCTCGCGCGTGCCCTTGAACAGGGTGAGCGTATCGGGATCGAACTCGCGCCGGGCCTGGTCCATGGCGTTGAGCGCGACGACCGCATCCTTGAACTCATCGTTCGCCTGGCGCTCGATCGTCTCGCACGACCCATCGATGCAGTAGACGTCGCCATCGCAGATGAACTGGTTGGGGTCCTGGGGCTGGTCGGGAACCGGGCAGTCGTAGACCCGCTCATACGTCCGGCACGGGGTTTCGTCGGTGATGCAGTATTCCTGTGCCAACGTGCAACCAGGTGTCGAGGCGAGCGTGGCGCAGTCCTGCGCGGGGGTGAAGCGGTTGCACTGGTAGTCGCGGCGCCAAGCCCAGCAGGGCTGGGTCACTGCGACGCCGTCTATGATCCGGGTGGTGGGATCGCTGTCGGTGCAGCTTTCTTGCGGGTTGGTGCAGTCGGCGTCTGCGACAAGGCCGGCGCACTGACTCTCGTCCTTGCTCGTTGTCACCACCTGGCGCGTGGTCACGCTTACCGGGGTCGAGCCGCTTACCGGGGCCGAGCAGGTATATTCGGCGATTGGGTCGCCAGGTTCGGTGCAGATGAACCGGGTGCCTTCCTTGTACCCCTGTAAGCAGGGTCCGGGGTGGCTCCCGGTCAGGTGGCAAATCGGCAGGTCGTAGGTTGCGCACTCGGGATCGAGCCTGGGGCAGTAGTAGAGGTAGTCGGTGACCGTTGCGACGCTCGCCTGGAGCGCTACAGTGCAGCTCTGCGTCCGGCTCTCGACCGTGTAGCCGGTGTTGCAGGTTGCCTTGTAGCGCGCCGCTGTGCCGCTCGAGGGTGGCAAAGGCACGCAGCGCCCCTGCGTACCGCTGACACCCATGCCGCTCGTGTAGGACAGAGGGTCCTCAGCGATCGTCTTCGAGCGCGCGATCATTGCGTCAAGATCGACCTTGTCGAACCTGGCACGGCGATCCATCGAATTTCGCATGGTCTGGTAGCCGGTGCTCGAACTTGCCTGGCTGGCGGCCTGGCGTTCCATCGCCTTGGGATCGTCGAAGTAGCCCGACTGGCTGGGCGTGCCATCGAACCCCGGAACCCGGTCAGCATTGGGCTGGGTTGTCGCGGCGGCCTGCGCGGCGGCGCCCAGATCCTTGCCGAAGGCCTTGCCGTCGGTCTTAGCGGCATCCGTGGTGGTCTGCGCCATGGCGGCGCTTGGAAATGCAGGCGTCAGCACCAGACCAAGGACAATCGCTGGGATCAAGGTTCTCATGGGTCTTGCCTTTCAAGGCGGGCGAGGTGTTGCCGTGCGATCCGCGCGCCGGGGCCGCCGCCCTCGCTGAAGCTTTCGAGCGCAAAGCGGGCAGTGACATTGCCGGTCATCCGGTCGAACGGCGGGACTTGCGCGGTGCAATCGAAGCCTGAGCAGAGGTCGAAGTCGCTCGCGGTGACGATGTAGGCCGGCACCTCGGTCACCCCGAATGCGCGGAACAGGCGTGGGTCGATCCCGACCCCGTCCATCCGCTCACCGGGTTTGAGCACCTTGCCCAGCGCATCGGTCATGACCTTGGCCGAGCCTTGGGTTAGACCGCGAAACACCACCACGCCGCCGGCTCGGGTGACATCGTCCATCATCTGGCGCAGCGAATCCGCCGGCATCGACAGCGAAGCAAAGGCGATGAACCGGGGAGCCTCGCCCATGCCCTGCGTGGCCATGTCGCCGGCATCGGCGACCATCTTGTCGAAGTCGAAGGTAGCGTCGTCGGCCGCGCCGAGGCGGGGCGCCGCCCTGGCGTAGCGGCGGCCATTGGCCTTGGCACCTTCCGCATTCTGGGAGGCTTCAGTGGTAACCGCCTTGGCCCGCTCGCGCGCGCTGGCTGCGAGCGCGTCGGCCTCGTCCGTATTGCTGGCCGCACGGGCGCGGATCGCTTCGATGTCGATATCGGGCGCGGCAGTCTGGGCTAGCGCGCCGCCCAAGGCTGCCATGCTAGCGAGGGCGGCGAGGCCGCAATGGATCAGGTTCGGTTTCATAGCGCGCAACAGTTCCGCTTGCGCCAGACCAGGTAGCCCATGTCCTCGCCGATGGCGGGGTAGACCTGTCCGGCCGACATGAAGGTGGTGGACGCGCCGATCGGCGCGCAGGCGTAGCGACCCTTGGTTTGCGGGTTGGGGTTGGTGGCCTGGAAGCGGTATTGCTGCTTACGCATCACCGGCATCAGGTATTTGCCGCAAAGCCCCTTGCCGCCCATCGTGCCCCAGGCGACCAGTTCCCTGTGGAGCTTGTAGGCAAAGCGCGACAGCGCAAGCCGCGAGGCCTGGACGTGGCCGATCGTCGCCGAGACATTGCCATTCAAGGGATACATCGAGCCCTGGCAGCCCGCGCACCAGAATAGGGCATCGGAGGGCAGCTTTGTAGTCGCCAACACGCAGTCGGCGGCGCAGGCCGCGAGCGCGAGCGGATTGGCGAAGAGCACCGCCTCGGGGTTGATGATCGCGGTGAGTTCGCTGTCCTGCCAGAGCGGGTCGATCTCGGTGATGTAGAGGATGTCGACCGAACCCGTTTCGAGGCAAAGGAAGTCGGCGACCAACTCCATCCAGTAGATCAGCGGGTAAGCGTACCAGTGAATGTTCCACTGCGAATTGTACTGGGTCGCGCCGCCGACCGCCGAGGGTCCGGCCATGGTCTTGAAGCCGATGTCGAATCCCGGGTCGAGCTTGAGTCCGCCGAGGTTGACGAAGCACCACGGCTTCATCGAGACGTCGGCAAGCCGGACGGGCTCCCAGAACCCCATCGCGATCCCCGGGCGGAGACCGCAAAGGCAGACTGGCAGTGCCGGGTTATCGGGATCGGGCCGGTTCGAAGGCCAGATCTTGAGGCCCCCGATCGAGATCGGGAACAGGCACGACCAGCAGATGTCGGTGATCGGGTTGACGAAATGCCCGGTGCATTTGCCCGGAGTGCCGGCGACCGCAGGCGTGGTAGCACCAAGCGCCATCAGGCCCGAGGCGAGGAGCGTCAAGCAACGCCTTGCAACAGAGGACTTCTTGCGTGTCATGACGGCCTCGCTGGGGTGAGTTTGGGAGGCTGCTCGGTCACTAGCAGCTGGCGGCCCTGCTGCTCGATCACGGCCGGGACTGCGCGGATCGAAAAATGCTCAGTGAGCTTGCCGCCCTGGTCGAAGTAGAACCGGCGCTGCTTCGCTTTCATCAGTTCGAGCGGCGCGCCGCCGACCAGGATGAATTTGGCTGGCGAGCGGCCATACCGGGCAAACGCCCAATCTATCTGCGCCTTGTCGTCGCCGTCGAGGAACACCAGGGGTGCGCGCAGCGGTACGGTGTCGAGCGGATTGACCCGGGTGCCGCGGGCGATGACCGTGCGGCCCTTGTCGTCCTTGATGTCGGCATCGACCGTGATCGTCGGATCGAACGACCAGCGGCGCACGGCGCTGGCGAGCGCGATCCCGGCAACCGGGGTGGGGCGGTTGACCTTGGCGATCGTGCGGCGCTTGAGTTCCTCGTTGAGCTTGGCCGTCTCGCCGCTCACTTCGAGGTGGAGCAGCCGGGCATGAATCTGCGCGAGCAGGTCGGGCTCGATCACCGGCCAGACCGTGCCGTGTTGACCGTAGTCGCGGGCTTGGGCCTGACCTGCGACGACGATGCTGAGTGCCGTGGCGCAGAGCGGGAAGGCGAGGCCCTTCACAACACTGCCCTCCCGACCCCAAGCACGCGGGGGCGGCAGATCCACCCGATCGCGGCGTAGCGGCTGTCGAACCCGTCCTTGTGCTCCGTGCCGACGAAGTAGCAGTCATTCGGTATCGTGCCCGTCGGCCCCAAGGCCAGCGGCTCGCCGAGACGGCTGGTGACTTTCGCAAGCGCCACCGGCTTGCCGTTGACGAAGAACTCGCGGTCCTTCTCGGAGACCCGGTCGCCCGCGATGCCGAGGACGCGCTTGCCGAAAGGCTGCGGCCTGGCGCCGAAATGCCGGGTGACCAGGTCCGATTTGGGCGGCGCGAACACGATCAGATCACCGCGCATGGGCGTGTCGGTGCGGTCGAGCCAGATCGCCCAATAGGGGAGCGAGGGGCTGGCGTTGATCATCAGCGCGTGATTGTCGGCGAACCGGCTCGTCGCTCCGAGCGCCAGCGCCCCGGCGCCGACCATGGCCCAAAGCGACAGCCTTGGCGTACTGGCGAGCAGGATGCCGATGCCTCTGCTGACGCGCGGTGAGGATGTATCAGCGCAGGCCATGGCTCGATGCTCCTGGGGCCCCGAGGCGGCGCGCGACGTCGGCGCGGACCTGTTCGGTGAGATCGGGAACTCCGCCCGCGACCACGGCCTCGGCGACGAGCACGGTGCGCCCGTCCTTGCCCAGCGCCGAGACCGAGGCCTCGACGGCCTTGAGGTAGACGGCGACCCGCGCCTGGGTTTCTTCGGCCGGGCGGCCCGAACGGGCCTCGGCCTCGACGAAGTCGCCCATGATGCGCGAGAGCTGAACCGTGACCACCTCGCGGCGCTGCAGCGTCACGATCTCGTGCGTGGCCCAGGCGCCCCACAGCGTGGAGGCGAGCATCGAGCCGGCGAGCACGAGCGCGGTTGGGGAAAGCCCCGCGAAGCGGCGCGATGCGCCAGATGTTGCCAAAATGTTCCTCACGGTGCTTTCCTTGCAGTCTTGAGACCGTCGCTGACCTCGCCCAGGAAGCGCGGCAGCCGCCAGGCGGCAACCGCGGTGGCAAGCGCGATGAGAAGCCAGGTCGCCTGGCTCGCGAAGGTGTACTGGCGGTCGGGCGTGGCATCGACGAAGGCGCCGAACAGCGAACCCAGGAAGATCAGGCCCTTGTCCATCTGCCCGCCGGTGAGCAGCAGCAGGAACATCAGCGGAAGGCCCATTGCCATGACCCAGCAGGCCATCAGGTAGGCGCCCGACTTGATCACGATGTAGCAGCAGTCGGCGCCAAGCCCCCACCAGTGGCGGTGCGGGCGTTGTGCGGTGCGGCTAGGGAGTCGAGGGAGGTCCTCGCCCCGCTCGACCGCAGCAATGATCCGGCCGTGGGGCAGCCAATCCGGCTCGGGTTTCGCTTCGACCTCTCGGTCGAACGGGGTTTGCAGGCAGTGCGGCATGGGATCTCTTTCCTCCTGTTTGCTGGGGTTCATGAATTATCGGGGAAGGCGATACGTTCGATCGCATCGGCGAGCTGGTGGCCGCGCGCGATCTCGGCATCGATTGCCGCGAAGGTCGCGGGCGAGCTCGAGAACAACGTCGCGGAATAGTCGTCGAGCACGAGCCGGCCGATCGCTTCGGTCTCCGGGCCCTTGATGAAGACCTCGGAATAGGCCGAGCCCGAGCGCTTCAAGCTGCGGATCAGCGTCTCGGTGCGCTCGTCCATGTCGAGGCGTTTGCTCGCCTTGAAGTCGGCGATGGTCTCGGGCTTCTGCTGGAGGATCAGCATCCAGTCGCTGTTCTCGAGCGCAGCGGTTGCCCCGTCGGACTTGTAATAGTCGTTGAGCGACTGGGTCGCGGTCGCGAGCGCACCGCCGTATTTGCGGCAGGTGCGGGCATAGGTCTCGACGAACTCGCCCATCGAGCCGCCCTTGAGCATCGACCAGGCCTCGTCGATCAGCAGCAGTTTCCTCACCGAGCGCGGGCTGCGGGTCATCGCCTGGCTGGTCATGAACATGATTGCCGAGAGCACCACCGAGCGCAGCTCTTCGCGGGTGGCGAGGTCGGACATCTCGAACACGGTAAAGTCGGCCTCGAGATCGAGGCTCGCTTGGCCTTCGAAAAACTGCGCGTAGGTGCCGCCTTGGGTGAACGGCCCCAATGAGGTGGCGAGGTCCGCAGCGGTCTCGCTCTCCATTGCGGCGAGGCACTCGCCGACCCGGGTCACGCTCGCTGCCGGGCCATGTTCGGACCAGACCTGGTTGACCGCGCGGTCGATCAGGCCGCGCTCGGTGTCGGTGAGCCTGGCCGAATGCCGTGCCATCTGCCCGACGATGGCCTTGACCATCGCGAAGCAATCGAGGCGGTAATCATCGTCGTCTTCGGCGCGCGCGGCATCGATCATCGAGAACGGGTTGAGGCAGAAGCCCGACGCGAGCGTGAACTCGATGAATCGCCCGCCCTGGAGCTTGACCGAATGCTCGAAGCTGCGCCCGTCGTCTATCACCACGACCTTGGCGCCCGCACCGCGCAGCGCCGCACACATCTCCTGGAGCAGCACGGATTTGCCCGATCCCGACTTGCCGCAGATCGCGACGTTGTGGTTGCCGGCTTCGTTCTCGAAGGGTGACCAGTAGAAGGGCTGGCCACGCCGCCCGACGAACAGCAGATGCGGGACCGGCCCGCCAAGGTACTCGCCTTGGAGCGGTGCGATGTTCGCGGCCGTGGTCGAGAGCAGGGTCTTGAAGCGCTTGAGGCGCTCCATATCGGTGCCGAGCCCATCGGCGAGGGTGAGCGGCATGGCGGCGAGCAGCCCCTGAATCTGCAGGTAGCGTTCGTCGGAAAGGTCCCAGCCCGCCGCCTTGTAAATCGACTTGATCGCGCGTTCGTGGCGGTCGCCCTGGCCGAGCGGCGACCAGCTGGTGATCCCGTAGAACACCCGGACCAGGCGGCGGCCCTCCTGGAGCTCTGCCTGGACGTGCTGCCATTCCGCCGATTGCTCGGCGAGGCGCGGCAGGAACCGCGCGCTGCGGGTCTGGGAAAGGCTCGTCGTGCGCATGAACTTGAACCCGGCCTTCGCGGCGGCGGCTTCCTGGTCGGGGTAGACCAGACAGAGCATGGTCGCGGCAGGGCAGGGGAACCGGAGCTTGTCGGTGAACAGATCGCCGATCAACCGCGCGCATTCGTGCGGCGCCCAGCGCGGCGGCATGTTTCGGACGGCGAAATGCCGCACGTCGAAACGGTCGGGATAGACCGCGCCGATTTCGGGCACGCCGTTGTTGTGGACGCCCGTCGCCCGAAAGCGCTCAGTCCCGAGTTCAATCCGGTCTTCGTGGACAATCAGTTCGATATCGCGCCGGATTGCCTGGCTGGCGATCGGGTCGTTCGGATTGTAGGGAACCGCATCGTCCTGCGGCGCGGTGGTCGGAGAAGTGAGATCGTCGAGCAGCGCGATGAGGTCGTGCGGCTCGTATTCGATGACGCCGAGGTTCAGGCTCTTGAGCATCGCGATCAGCCCTTCGCGGGCGTGGATCAGCTCCTCGTTCGTAATGGACTTGCTCGCCGGAACCCCGAGCGAAATCACCACCTGGTGCGCGCGGGCGTGGAACGGGGCGTCGCTGGCACCCGACTTCCAGACCATCGAGTAGAGCTTCTTTGCCCGGTGCCGGGCGATCGCTTCATAGACCCCGCCCTGCTCATAGCGCGGGGCAAACCACGGCGCGACGATCCGGCTGATCCGGGGCGAGGCGAGGTGGAGGATCTGCAGACAGGCGCCCGCGGGCAAGCCTTCGGAAAAGAACGCTCCGAGGATCTCGCCGGTACGTTCGTCGGCACCGATCAGCGGGGTCACACCGAGCACGAAACCCTTCGAGCGGGCATTGACGTAAAGTCGGCTCGCGGGATCGTAGACCCGGTAGGGCAGCCAGTCCGAGAGCATGTCGAGCATGAGCATGGGGCGGTCTGCCTCGGCCTGCTCGGCATCGCCGAGCAGGCCTCCGAGCAGCCGGTCGCGCAAGGCACCGAACGAGAGTGCCATCACTTGGGCTCCTTCTTCGCGGCTGCTGGCGCTGCGGCCTTGGCCGCCTCGATCGCGGCGGCACTCGGCCAGACGCGCTGTACCTCCAAAGGCCGAGGGGCCCGAACATGCGGGGTGGGGGACATGTCGGACCCCCCGGCGGCCGATGGGGGGACATCGGCCTGGACCTCGCCGCCCGGGGAGGGGAGGACAAGCGGCGAGGATGGGATGAAGGGATTGGCGTTTTGCGCCGAAGCGCTGTCGTCGGGAGACAGGGGCTGGACGTTCACATCGACGTCACTCTTCTGCGATACATCGACGGCGCGGCGGGCCCGATCCTTGAGCGCCTGGCGCAGCGCGCGCATCGTCCCCTTGGGTTCAGCGATATTGCTGCCCCGCAGCTCGCCCGCCCAGCGCGCGGCTTCGACCACGGTCCAGGCTACGGCTTCCTCGTGGAGCGTCCCCAAGCCATCGACATGCGCCGGGAACACCACCTTCAGGGTGCGTTCGCCGGTCCGCGCGGTATCGGTCGCAGCCACACTGACTCGCTGGCGGGCTTCCGCGAGGCCAGTTCCCTCGGTCTTGACCAGTTCGCGGATCGCCTTGGCGTCGACTTCGCTGAGGGGCTGGCAGCCAGCTTTCGGCGCACGGCACGAGAAGTCGCCAGAGATATTTGTGCCGAGATGGGTGCAGCCGGCGAGGGCCAATGCAAGTGTGGACGCGAGCGCGGCAAGGGGGATTGAGCGGTGCATGGGCATTATCCTTGGGTCTGGGAGGGTGCGAGGAAGGCGCGCAGCGCTGCGGCATCGCGGTAGCCCTCGATCACCGCGCCATCCGACGGACGCACAATCACCGGGGTTCCGGCAAATCCATGGGTCTTGGCGAAAGCCTCGTTGGCATCGAGCCCGCGGGTGTCGCAGGGCTTGGGATTGGCGAGCGCGAGCCCGGAATACGCCGCGTGAAGCGAGGTCTCGGGCCTCTGCGAACACAGCACCCGTTCGGCGTCCTTCCGCGCCTCGGGACCGAAGATCGAGATCGGTCGTTCCTCGACCCGCGCGCCGATCGCCTTAAGTTCGCCCGAAAGCCGCTTGCAGAAGCTGCAATGGAAATCGGAGAAGACTACGACCCTGGGACCGTTCGCCGGCCCCCAGGTGATCGCGCCATTGGCGGGCAGCCCGGCCAACGAGACCTTTTGCGGCGCAGCCTTTTGCTGGGGCGGGGCGTCCTGATCCGCTCCTGCGCGCCTGGCGGCGCCTGCAGCAAGCAGATCGGGATTGAGCGCCAGCAGCCGAGCCGCGGTCAGGTCCTGACGCGCCTCCATGTCGTAGATCCGGCCGATCACCAGATACTTGGCGCGGGCATCGACGTAGAACAGCGTGGACTTCGAGGCGATCTCGCACAACCCGCCAAGCCCCTTGCAGTCGATCGCGTCGATCGGCGTCTTGGGGAGCCGCAGCTTCAGCGCCGCCCGAACCTTGGCGACATCGGGCGAGCCTGCGTTTTGGGCAGCGATGTGCGCAGCGCCCCAGCCTGTAGCGGCCGAGAGGGTAGCGAGCGCGACCACACCGAGCGCGAGTTTGGGCCAGCGGCGGTTCTGCCGCGCATTCAGTTTTTCGGTCATTTGGAATTCCTCACGTAGACGCCGTCGAGGAACACGACCTCGACCTCGATACCGGTCGGCATCTCGACGACAGGCTGGTACTGTTCGGCCCGCTCGATGAGGTACTTGCTCACCGTGTCGGCCGCATCGGCGGCGCCCTGGCCGAGCCCGCCGCCAAGGATGTCCCCGGGCGACAGCTTGGCCTTGCTTCCGTCGGGATTGGTGCGGCTCGACGAGAACACCGAGTTGGCGTTGGCCGAGAAGCCGCGCCCGAACCCGCCGACAATCCCGGCGAGCAGGGCTTGCGTCACGAGATTGCCCTCGCGGCTGACCACCCGGCCGCGCACCCCGGACTTGCCGGCAAAGCTGATGAAGCCTTTAACCTCGCTCACCGCGACACGGCCTCCGGGCTGGTCGCAGGTCATTCGAGCGAGCTTCACGTAGACTTTCTCGCTCGAGAGATCGCCGCGCGCCGCGCCATTGATCACGCAGCCCTGAAGCCGCGTCGTCAGCACGCGTCCGTTCTGCAGCACCGAGCGCGCCGGACCGGTGATCCGCAGCACCACGGGGAGCGGGTCGGTCTGGCTCGCGACCCCGGCCGAGGCATCGACCCCGACGATGACGCGCGCCGTCGCGTAAGAGTTGGGCGGCAGGTAATCGGGGGAATCCTCGACCACGAGCGGCGGCGCTTCGGCGCGGGCAACCTTGACGCCTGCGCTGGCACCCTTGTCGCCGTTGCCGAAGCTCATCAGCTTGACCTCGGTGGGCGGCGGCGTGCCTTCCGGACTCGCGCTGTTTGGCGCTAGCGTCCCGGTGGGCGGCGCACCGGCATTTCCACGCGCATCGTAGCCGCCAGCGCGCGGGCCATAAGCGGGCATCGCCGCCGCGTTCGGTGCCGGCGTGGTGGCCTGGGCCTGGATCTGACCTTTCAGCTGGGTGTTCTCTGCGGAGATCGCGTCGATCGCGGCCTGGCCGTCGGTGCGCATGGCCTGGTTCTCGGCCTTCAGGGCAGCGAGCTGCGCCTCCATCTCGGGGCGGGCGACCGCGGAATCCTTGAGCGCTTTCTGGTCGCGGGTCACTGCATCGAGCCGGTTGCCGTAAACCGAGACGAATTCGCGCTGCGAGAGGTCGCGATTGACGAGGCCAGCGGTCTCGATCGTCTCGGCCTCACCCTCCTTGTGAGGCTTCTTGGCATCGCCGCCCCCAAAGATCGCCCAACTGGCCCCGGCGAGGAGCACGGTGGCAATCCCGCCGAGCAACATCCGCTGGCGTTTGGCTGTGCGGGCATTGAGCTGGGAAGCCCCTGTCGGCTCGTGTGCGTCGCGGTCAGGCTCGGCCGACACTTTGGTGCCCTCGCTGGTCTGGTCAGTCATGGCTCTGCTCCCCGTTCGGGCCGACGAGGTAAGCCGTCGTGCTGGCACCTGGTTCGAGGATGGGCGTGGCGATCGAGACCGCGAGCGCGCCCGCAGGTGCGAAATCCTTCTCGGCAAGAGTCATCGCCTTGGCGCCGCGATTGGCGAGCCGCACGACCTTGCCCGCCAGCGCTGCGCCGCGGTATTCGGCGATCAGCTGGACTTCGAGCGCGCCGATCCGGCTCGGCAGCGCGGCGGGCTGGTTGACTTCGAAGCCTTCGATGGTCTGCTGCCCGGCCATGGCTTGGACCAGACGCATGGCTGCTTCTTCCTGGGTGGTCTGGTTCTCCCAGCGGCTCGCATCGCCCTTCGCGATCGCCGGGTTGGCGATGAACACCTGGGCTGCCTCGATCTTGTCGATGCTGCAGGAGAACTTGTAGACGTAGCCCGCCTTGGTGGTCGCGAAAAAGCTGATCCTGGCGGCGGCAAAGGTCTCGGGCACCGAAACGTAGATGTCGCCCCGCACGGGCTCGTGGGTCACCGCGAAATCGTTGTAGGGATAACCGCTCGAAATCTTCGAGACCGAGGCGAACTGGTCGCCGATCAGGGCGAAACGGGTCAGTTCGTGCGCCGAGACCGAGCAGGCGATCGTGCCGCCGTCGGCACTCTCCTTGAACTGGTCGGCGAGCGCCGGGCTGGCGAGTGCCAGCACCGAGGCGGCGAGCGCGATGAACGGCGCGCGCCGATAATGAGGTGGCGACATCACTTGGACTCCTTGTTCTTGTCGTCGAGAGGCAGCTGGGCGAACCCGGCGAGCGCGAGACGCAGGCCCTGGTAGGTCCAGCTGAAGCGGAAGCGGCGCTCGTCGCTCGCAATCACGGTCGCACCGACGAAGGTCTTGAGCGTGCCCTTGACTTCGGAAGTGAGGCCCGAGGGATCGACCTTCAGTTCCTTGATCACGAAGGCCTGGGTCACGTCGGAGCCGCGCTGCTCCTCGACGATCCGGACCAGATCGGCCTTCAATTTGCCGTTGGCTGCCGGATCGGCGAGTTCGAGGATCTGCGCCATCCAGTAATCGAGCCCTTCGGGGCTGCGATTGAGCAGCATCAGCGCCGCATCGCGGGTGACGAACTCCATATATTGCGACGAAACACCGGCACTGGAGATCGTAAGCGGCGCGCGGGTGGTCGGGACCAGCACGACCTCGCGGTTGCGGGTCGCGGCGAGACCGCCGGCTATGACCAAGGCAATCGCGAGGCCCGCGCTCGACAGCGCAAACAGGTTGCGTTGCCTCAGCAGTGCCTGGCTGCGCTCATGGGAAATCTGGACAAGCATGGTTCTGTCTCCCCTCAGCCGGCGAGCAGCCGGCAATGGGAGGGCGGCGTCATCTTGAGACCGGTGAGACCTGCGGGCAGGTGCCAGTAGGCGGCATGGATTACCCAGGCCCAGCTGCGGCCTGCCTTGGCCTTGCGAAGCGCAAACCAGGAGGCAGCGGCGAGAGCTATGCCGATAAAGACATGCTGTCCGAGGATCCCCCAGGTGAAGGGGACAATCATCCCGGCGAACTCGTCGAGGGTCCAGAAGCCGATCAGCTCCGGATCGTCGAGCCGCTTGGGCACGATGTACCTGTCGCTCATGATGACGCGCCCTCCCGCCGTGTGCCGGTCAGATGACCGCGGTGACCACCGAGGTGACGATCGGCACGCCGGTCCCGACGCCGATGCCGACCCCGACCGGGACCGCGATCTGCGCGAGAGTGAAGCGGCCCGAGGCGAGGCCGATGAGGCCGCCGGCGAGGCTCAGCACAGTGATGATCTTGCCGCCCGAGCCTTCGAGGAAGTCGGTGAACTTCTGCAGCGCAGGGGTGAAGGTCGTGTCGGCGCCGGCATAGGCCGCGCTGGCGGCAAGCGCCGCGACGGCAACCGGCAGGGCGAAGTTGGCGATCTTGCCAAGGCGGTTTGCGCCGATCGAGGGGAGGGCAGGGGCATTCATGGACGTATTCTCCGCTTGAGTGTCGCAGCGTTCGTTCGCTGTCTGTTCTGAATGCGGAGAAGACCGGCTGTAGGAAATGGGGAAGGCCTTCCTCAGCCCAAATTTCGAGGGAAATCGCTGGCCCGGAACGCCTGCATCGGCGTTCTGCGCGGAATAGCGGCGTGTTTGCGTGGGTTCGGCGAACCGTTGCGCAACGACTGCTCAAAAATGCGCATTTGTGACGCATCTCAGCGCACGCGGTGATTCGTGTCCCGTTCTGGAATTCCTATAAGTTCTTTGTTTGTTCTTTTCGCTTTCCTACAGAGTGATTGCGGGGATAGCTGACGGCTCAACCATTCGAGTCGAGGCCTGGCGTGACCACTTCACACAATGCCCTTCCGTCACGCGTCGCGCGCTTGATTGAGCGCGCCGTCAAAGAAAGTGGCAAATCCTACTCCGAGATAGCGCGGGTCGCCGGGATCAAGCGTGACAGCCTACGCCGCTCGCTGAGCGGTGGACGGCCTGTCACCCTGGACGAGGTTGTCATGATTCTTGAGGCATCAGATCTGGCCGGCGAAGAGACCCTGTTGCTTCTCCTGTTGGTCGGGGAGGATTTCGCACTCGCCAGATCCGGAACCGGAGCGGCGCAATTTCTGGGCGAGCTCTTCAAACGCGCGCCGCTCGAGATAATCGAACAACTGGGGGAAGATATCGACGAGCTGCGTCCTCGGTGGGCGCATGGCACTGCCAAATTGCTTGCGCGAACGCTCACCCAGCACATCGCCGACCTCAATCGGCGCGGGGACGCGATTGGCGGGTCCCGGTACTCCGCCACTGCCGGAGAATGATCCCATGACCACGATGCCAGACAATCGGATATTTGAGCCAGGCGCCCACCAGCGCTTGCTGCGCCTCCCCGAAGTCATGCGCCGCGTCGGATTGAAGCGCTCCGCGATCTACCAACGGATGAGCGAGGGACGATTTCCGAAATCACGGTCGCTTGGCGCGAAGTGCGCGGTGTGGGTAGAATCCGAAATCGACGAATGGATCGATGCGATCGCGTCGGGCGTGTAACTTCTGGTCTAGTCGGCAGGCGTGACCTGTCTGGCTATCTTCGCTGCAAATGACTCCTGACCACCGCTGCCCCGGCAAAAGCCGAGGCAGCGGTGGTGATCAGTACGCTTCGAGCGTTCCTTATTGCTTCTTGATCGCGGTCACTTCCCCGGCACTTCCGGTCACGGTCACATCGAAATCGACCTTGTCGCCGACGGCCACACCCTTGAGCAGTTCGGGCTTGGCCGAGAAACCCATTTTCATCGCGGGCCAGTCAACGGCCGGAATCGCGCCGTGATCGAGAGTGATTTTTCCTGCCACGGCATCAATGGCGGTCACGGTTCCGCTGCCTTTGCCCATCTTGGATCCAACCGGCATCGCCATGCCCGTCATGTCGCTAGAGGTCGCTTCGGCCTTGGGTGCCTCGGCCTTCGGGGTCTCGGCCTTCTTTTCGCAGCCGGACAGACCGAGTGGCAGAGCGACCAACGCAGCAATCATCAAATGCTTGTTCATGTAGCTTCTCCTTGGTGTTGAACTTTGAGGTGTTGAACTTGGGTGCGTCGCCGCATCAACAGATAGGCGGCGGGGATTATGAGCATCGAGAGCAGCGGCGCGGTGAGCATGCCGCCGACCATTGGGGCAGCGATGCGGCTCATGACTTCCGACCCAGCGCCGGTGCCGATCAGGATGGGGAAAAGACCCGCGAGGATCACGGCCACCGTCATCGCCTTGGGGCGAACGCGCAGCAACGCCCCGGCACGGACGGCGGATTCGACGTCGCCATTCTCTGCCAGTGCCGATTTGAGATAGATCAGCATGACCACCCCGAACTCGGCCGACACGCCTGCCAGCGCAATGAACCCGACGCCGGTAGCGACCGACTGGTTGAACCCTAGCAGGTAGAGCAGCCAGACCCCGCCGGTCAGTGCAAACGGCAGCGTCGCCATGATGAGCGCGGCTTCGTCCCAGCGGCGGAAGGTCGCGTAGAGCAGCGCGAAGATGATGAGCAGGGTTGCTGGCACCACGATCTTCAAGCGCTGCGTCGCGCGTTCGAGGAACTCGAACTGTCCGGTATAGGCCACGCTGATCCCGGGCGGCAGTTTGACCTTTAGTGCGACGGCGCGTTGCAGATCGCCAACGATCTCGGTGAGCGCGCGGCCCCGCCCGTCGATATAGACCCAGGTGGCGGGGCGGCCATTTTCGCTGCGCAGCATCGGCGGACCATTGTGGATCGCGACATCCGCAACCGTCCCGAGCGTGATTTGCTGGCGCGAGGAAGTGAGAACCGGGAGATTGACGATGTCATCTACGCTGTCGCGGATTTCGCGGGGGTAGCGGACGCTGATCGGATAGCGGGCCAGCCCTTCGACCGTCTGCCCGACCGCCTCCCCGCCGATCGCGCCCGACACGACCGCCTGAACATCGGCGACGTTGAGGCCATAGCGCGCTGCCGCAGCCCGGTTGATCGAAACGTCGATGTAACGCCCGCCCGAGAGCCGTTCCGCCAATGCCGAGCTGATCCCCGGCACGGTCTTTGCCACAGTTTCGATCTCCCGCGCGGTGCGGTCGATATCATCAAGGTTCGCGCCCGATACCTTGATCCCGATCGGGCTTTTGATGCCGGTCGCCAGCATGTCGATCCGGTTGCGGATCGGCGGAATCCAGAAGTTGGCGAGGCCGGGGACTTTGACGGCTTTGTCGAGCTCGTCGATCAGTTTGGCCTGGGTCATGCCGCTCCGCCATTGGCTCTTCGGCTTGAATCGGATGGTGGTCTCGAACATCTCGAGCGGAGCCGGGTCGGTCGCACTATCCGCGCGGCCGGCCTTGCCAAATACGCTTTCGACTTCGGGGACGGACTTGATCAGCCGGTCGGTTTGCTGAAGTAGCATTGATGCCTTGGCTGTCGATATGCCCGGCAGGGCCGAGGGCATGTAGAGCAGATCGCCCTCGTTCATCTGCGGCATGAACTCGCCGCCGGTCTGGCTGATCGGCCAGAGGCTGGAAGCGAATACCAGTCCCGCAATCAGCAGTGCTTGCTTGGGCTTCGCCAGCACCCAATCGAGTGCCGGGCGATAGATTCTTGTGAGGAACCGGTTGATCGGGTTGCTGTCCTCGCTCGGTATGCGCCCCCTGATCAACCAACCCATCAGCACCGGGATCAACGTGATCGAGAGCAGCGCCGCGCCCGCCATCGCATAGGTCTTGGTGAAAGCGAGCGGCGCGAACAGCCGCCCTTCCTGGCCTTGCAGCGAGAAGATCGGGATGAACGAAAAGGTGATGATGAGCAGGCTGAGGAACAATGCCGGGCCGACTTCCGCCGCCGCGTTGGTGATGACACCCCACCGCTGTGCGCCTTTCAGCTCCTTGCCGGGATTATCATGTGCCCAGCGTTCAAGATGCTTGTGGGCATTCTCGATCATCACGACAGCCGCATCGACCATCGCGCCGATGGCAATGGCGATCCCGCCCAATGAAAGGATGTTGGCGTTCAGACCCTGAACGCGCATGACGATGAAGGCGAGCAGGATGCCGAGCGGCAATGTCAGGATAGCCACCAGCGCCGAGCGCGCGTGCCACAGGAACAGCCCGCAAACGAGGGCGACGATCAGAAATTCCTCGAACAGCTTGCCGGTCAGGTTTTCGACCGCACGGTCGATCAGGCCCGAGCGGTCATAGGTGGTGACGATCTCGACACCGGGCGGCAGGCTGGCTTTTAGTTCGATGAGTTTGGTGCGGACGCCTTCGATCACTTCGCGGGCGTTCTTGCCCTGACGCATGACGATGACGCCGCCCACTACTTCGCCTTCGCCGTTGAGTTCGGCAATGCCGCGCCGCATGTCGGGGCCAACCTGCACCGTGGCGACATCGCCGAGTGTCACCGGAATGCCGCCCGCCGCCGTGCGGATCGGCACCGCGCGGAAGTCGTCGAGGGTTTTGAGATAGCCTGTGGCACGGACGATATATTCGGCCTCAGCCATCTCGACGACACCGCCGCCGGTCTCCTGATTGGCGCGCTTGAGCGCGTCGCTGACATCGCCAGCCGTCACCCCGTAGGAGGCGAGTTTCTGCGGATCGACGACGACCTGATATTGCTTGACCATGCCGCCGATGCTGGCGACCTCGGCCACGCCGGGAACCGCCTTCAGCTCATAGCGCAGGAACCAGTCCTGGATGCTGCGCAGCTGCGCCAGATCATGCTGCCCGGTCTTGTCGACCAGTGCATACTCGTAAATCCAGCCCACCCCGGTCGCATCGGGGCCAAGCGAGGCGGTCGCGCCCGCTGGCAGTTTCCCCTGCACCTGGCTGAGATATTCCAGCACGCGCGATCTCGCCCAATAGAGATCGGTGCCGTCCTCGAACAGGACATAGACGAAACTGTCGCCGACGAAGGAATAGCCGCGCACTACCTTTGCGCCAGGCACCGAGAGCATCGTCGAGGTGATCGGGTAGGTGACCTGGTTCTCGACAATCTGAGGGGCCTGGCCCGGATAGGTGGTGCGGATGATGACCTGCACATCGGACAAGTCAGGGAGCGCATCGACCGGCGTGGTTCGCACCGAACCTATTCCGATGACCGTCAGCACCAGCGCAGCGACGACGATCAGCCCGCGTGCCTTGACCGAGGCCCGGATGATCCATTCGATCATTGTGCGGCCCCCAGCTTGCGGGCTGGAATCCCGGTCAGGCTCGCCTCGGAATCGAGCAGAAACTGCCCCGAAGCGACGACCTTCTCGCCGACGGCGAGGCCTTCGAGGATCTCGGTCTGCCCGCCGCCTTCGCGGCCAGTGCGGACTTCGGCGGGCTGATAGCGGCCATTGCCGGTGGCGAGCATGACAATCGTGCGCGTTCCGGTGCGGATCACCGCTTCGCTCGGGACCAGCAGCGCCATGCTGCCCGCGCCGCCGAGTGCAACCTGCGCGAACATACCGGGGCGCAGGCGACCGCCGCGATTGGCGAGTTCGATACGAACGGTAACCGTGCGGCTGTCGGCCTGCGCAGTTGGGAGAACGGCAATGATCCGCCCGCCGAAGGTCTCGCCCGGGAAGGCAGTGAGGCTCGCACTGGCGCTTTGCCCGACACGAACCGTGCCAGCCTGCGCTTCAGGGACGGCGGCGTTGAGCCACACCGTTCCGATGCCCGTCACCTGCGCCAGGGTCTGTCCTTGCGCCAGTGTTACGCCAGCGCGCGCATCAAGCGTCTGGATCACCCCGGAAATCGGCGAGGTGATGGTAATTGTACCATTTGTTCGCCCGTTGCGCTCGACACCGGCGATCACGCTTTCTGGCATACCCAATAACCGCAATCGCTGGCGCGCCGCAGCAGTGAGATCGGGCCTGCCGAGCCGCCTGACCGCAAGAAACTCGGTCTGCGCGCCGCCCCATTCGGGCAATTGCACATCGGCAATCGGTGCGCCGGCGCGCACGACATCGCCGGGTGCGCGGGCATAGACGCGGCTCACAAAGCCACCCGACCGTGCCTGGATGATCGCGACATCGCGCTGGTTGAAGTCGATGCTGCCGGTGACATTGAGCGTCCCGGCGAGGCTGCCCATTTGTGCCGGGACAATGCGAACGCCAAGGTTCTGCATGGCAGCGGGATCGATCGTCACCCCCGGCGCGCTACCCGCAGCTGCACCGTCATCGGCGTATTTGGGCTGGGTCTTCATCCCCATCGACGAGAGCGAATTGGGATTGTCGTAGTGCTCGGCCGGCACCATCGGATCGTACCAGTAGAGAATTTTCCGTCCCGACTGGCCTGAACCTGCCTCGGTGACCGGTTCGCCGCGCTGCCCGAGCCAGTATCCGCCGCCGCCCGCGACGAGCACTGTCGCCAGAATTCCCGCACGCCAACGCGCGGCCTTTGTCACGTCCATGCTCATGGCCGCATCTCCCCATAGGTGTAATTGATCCGGATCGCATCGCGCGCGACATCGGCCTCGCGCGACAGAGCGTCGACTTCGGCTTCGGCTTCGGCGAGCGTCGAGAGCAGTGCGCTGCCGAGATCGAGCTTGCCCGCGGCATAGCTCGCCATGTCGAGCTCGGCGCGCCGCTTGGCCAGCGGCACGAGGGTTTGCCGCGCGTTCATCAGCCGCTGGTGGTGCATGGCGTGATCGGCAAGGTCGCTATCGAGCGCGGCCAAGACGTCGCGCTCACCGGCATCGCGCATCAACCGGGCCCGGCTCGCCTCGCTTTCGCGCGCTGCGATCAAGGGATCCTGCCTGCGTTTGGCGAAGAACGGCAGGTCGATGCTGAGCGTGACCGAGACCATATCGCCATAGGCCGGATCGCGGCGACCATAGGAGGTACCAACTCGCCAGTCGGGCCGCTTGTCGGCACGGGCAAGGGTAACATCCGCGTCGGCAGCGCGCGCCTGGGCGTCGAGCGCCTGCAGGCGGGGCAGCGAGGCGACATGCGCACGCAAGGCGGGGCCATCCACCTCAAGCACAGGCGGGCTGCCGGAAACGTCCGCATCCGGATCACCGGTCAGCCGCGCGAGCCGCGCCTGCGCCTTGGCAACGTCGGCTTCGAGTTCGCTGCGCCGGTCCTTGACGGCAGCGCGGAGCTGCTCGGGTTCGAGTGCCTGCGAAGGCCGGGCTGAGCCCGATGCCAACCTTGCCGAGACGGTTGCCTGAAGATCGCCGAGACTTTCGTCGAGCCGTTCAAGTTGTGCGAGCCGCCGCTTGGCATAATAGAGATCGACCCAGGCTAGCGCGGTCTCGAGCCGCACATTCTGCGCCTCGACCGCCAGGTCGGCCTCGGCAACGCCGATATCCGCCTGTGCCCGCCCACGCTGGGCACGGCGCTTGGCCGGATTTGGAAATGCCTGTTCGATCCCGACGCGCGCCATCGTCATGCTGTCACCGTTCAAGGTGAAAGCAGGGGGTCCCGAGACGGGGAAATTGTCCACGCCCACCGACAGTGTCGGATCGGGCAGCCGGCCAGCAGCAATCGCCGTCGAGCGCTTCGCTTCGACTCCCGCCTCGCTCGCCTGGAGTGACGGCGCATTCGCTGCCGCGCGCTGAAGTGCGGCATCGAAGGTCATGGGTTCGGCCAATGCAGCGACCGGGATCACCGCGAGCAGCGGCGCCAGATAGATTATTCGCATGGAACTCTCCTGAGCGGCAGCGCCCGGACGGAAACGTGAAAGCAGTCTGGGGCAAACGTGCGCCGGCGAAGCATTGGAACACCTCGCCGGCGACACGCGCCCGGCCAGTTTGCTTTTAGTTATCGGCCAGGCAATCGCCTTAACCGGCCGATGGAGCCTTGGGCTTGCCGGGCATGTCCATCACGCAATCGGCTGCGCTCATCTTCATCATGGCGCAGTTGCAGTCGGCCATTTCGGAGTTGCGGTCTCTGACCCAGACGCGAACCTGGGAAGGCAGGTTGGACTTGCTGGGTCCGAACGTTGGGCGAGACTGCCATTCCCAATGGCCGCCAGTGCGGTCACTGGCCTGGGCAAGGCTGGAGGTGGCGAGAGCTGCCGCGACTGTGGCGAGCGTCAGAATCGTTTTCATGTCGAAAATCCTTGATTGAACTACGAGGTGACGCACGGCGAACAGGTGTTCGCGAGCGCGCCGCAGGGGTTCAGCCAAGGCGTGCGGGTGGATGCGGTTCCGGACTGGTTTCACGCCCGACAAGCGCTGCGACCGGCATCTGTCGCGGCGTCGAATGGCGATATTCGGACGGCATGGCGCTCAGAAGCGGAGGGACCAGCGCGACGGCAACGGCGCAGCCCATCTTGGCCACGCAATCGGGCGTCATGCCCTGACACGGCTTGTCGGGCTGCGGCTTCTGCTTTGCGAGACCCATCATTTCGGCACAGTCGGCGCTCATCTGGCCCGCGCTAGCCTGGACGGCGGTCGCCGTCTGCTCGGCCTTCGCCATGGGCATGACGCGCGCGAAAGCAGCTTCCTGGCCCATAAGGCCCAGCAGTGCTCCCATGAGCAGCAGCAAGGAAAACCAGCGCTTCATCAAATCCTCTTTGCAGTAGCTAACTTAACAGTCAATTCGGCACACGGGTATTATCGGTTACAGACTTGCCTGAAGGTTCTGCCGCGAGTCCGGCAAGTATTGGACAGTCGGGTCTTGCGTCGCCACTGCACCCCTCGACCAGTTCAAGCAGGGTGCGCCGCATCGCTTCCAGTGCCGCTGCCTTACGGGCAAGATCCCTTGCATGATCGAGGGCGATGGCCTTGACCTCGCTGCTGGCCCTCGTCCGGTCGTCCCACAGACTCAAGAGCGCCGATATCTCATCGACCGAGAAACCGAGATCGCGGGCATTGGCGATGAAGCGCAGGCGCTCAATCGAACGTGGCGGATAGTCACGATAGCCATTGTTGCGCCGGTCGGGCGGCGGCATCAGGCCGATACCTTCGTAATGGCGGATCATCCGTAGCGACACCCCGGTCGCCTTCGAGACCTGCCCGATGTTCACGGCCGGTGCTCGCCCGTTTGCCCATGCTGGCCGTGGTGATGGCCGCCGTGGAAGAAGTGCAGCAGCGGACAAGCGAACAGGAAGGCGTAGGGGATCAGGTCGAACAGATGCTGGCGGTGCTCCGGATAGAGCAGAAAGACCGCGATCAGCGCAGCTGACACCGCCGCTAGCAGCCAGGCCCGTTTGCTGGACACATTCATAGCGCAATCCTCCTCAGGCGCAGCGAATTGCCGATGACGCTGACCGAGGACAGCGCCATCGCCGCCGCTGCGATGATCGGCGAGAGCATGAGACCGAACAGCGGGTAAAGCGCGCCCGCGGCCACCGGTATGCCCGCGACATTGTAGGCAAAGGCAAAGAACAGGTTTTGCCGGATGTTGCCCATCGTCGCCCGGCTGAGATGTCGGGCGCGGGCAATGCCGGTGAGATCGCCTTTGAGCAGCGTGATCCCGGCGCTTTCGATCGCGACATCGGTGCCCGAACCCATGGCGATGCCGACATCGGCTGCGGCAAGCGCTGGGGCATCGTTCACGCCGTCGCCGGCCATGGCGACGATCCGGCCCTGCTCGCGCAATCGCTTCACGATCGCGCTTTTCTGGTCGGGCAGGACATCGGCTTCGATGTCGGTGATGCCCAATCGCCGGGCGATCGCCTCAGCCGTGACGCGATTGTCACCGGTCAGCATGATGACATGGATGCCAGCCTCGGCGAGCGCCAGAAGCGCGGCAGGCGTCGTTTCCTTGACCGGATCGGCAATTCCGATGGCCCCGGCGATCTTGCCGTCGATGCCCAGGAAAATCGCGGTCGCGCCTTCACTGCGCAGGCGGTCGGCCCGCTCGCTTAACTCGGCGGTCGGGATATTCTGTTCGTCCATAAAACGGGCATTGCCGGCAATAATACGGCGACCGTCGATCGAGCCGGTGATCCCTTTCCCAACCGGCTGATCGACCTCGCTCGGCTCGCTGATGGCGAGGCTTTTCTCCTCGGCAGCCCTGACAATGGCGAGGGCCAGCGGATGTTCGCTGCTGCGTTCGAGACTGGCGGCAAGCCGCAGCACTTCGTCCGCGTCGAAGCCTTCGGCGGTCTCGATCGCGACCACAGCCGGTTTGCCCTGGGTGAGCGTGCCGGTTTTGTCGACGACGAGCGTGTCGACCTTTTCCATGCGCTCGAGACTTTCCGCATTCTTGATGAGAATGCCCGCCTGCGCGCCGCGCCCAACGCCGACCATGATCGACATCGGGGTCGCAAGGCCCAGGGCACAGGGGCAGGCGATAATCAGCACCGCGACCGCTGCAATCAGGCCATAGCCCATTGCCGGCGACGGACCGACCAGCGACCACACGATGAAGGCCAGCACCGCGACCGCGATCACTGCCGGCACGAACCAGCCAGAAACCGTATCGGCAAGCCGCTGGATCGGCGCGCGGCTGCGCTGTGCCTCTGCGACCATCTGGACGATGCGCGAGAGCATCGTGTCGCGCCCGATCTTCTCGGCGCGCATGACCAGGCCGCCGGTCTGGTTGATCGTGCCGCCGATCAGCTTCGACTTTGCTTCCTTGGTTACGGGCATGGACTCGCCCGTCACCATCGATTCATCGACCGTGCCGCGGCCATCGAGAACCACACCGTCAACCGGCACCTTCTCGCCGGGCCGGACCCGCAGCGTGTCACCGACCAGAACTGCGTCGAGCGTGACTTCCTCGTCCGATCCGTCGGCACGGACCCGGCGGGCGAGTTTAGGCGAGAGATCGAGCAGGGCCCGGATCGCGCCGCTGGTCGTCTCGCGGGCGCGCAGTTCGAGCAATTGGCCGAGCAGGACCAGCACGGTGATCACCGCCGCCGCCTCGAAATAGGCAGGAACCGCTCCGTGCGCTGTCCGGAATGCCATCGGGAAGACGCCAGGCAAGAGTGCAGCCACCATGCTGTAGGTCCAGGCCACGCCCGTTCCCATCGCGATCAGTGTGAACATGTTGAGGTGACGGCTTTTCAGCGAGGCCCAGCCGCGTTCGAAAAACGGCCAGCCAGCCCAGAGCACCACCGGCGTCGCGAGCACCATTTGCACCCAGTTCGACATCTGCTGGCCGATCAGACGATTGAGGCCCAGCAAGTGCCCGCCCATTTCGAGCGCCACCACCGGCAGGCTGAGGACGAGCCCGACAATGAAGCGCCGCTTCATGTCAGCGTATTCAGGGGAAGGGCCATCGCTGAGAGTCGGGGTCATCGGCTCCAGCGCCATTCCGCAGATCGGGCAGGTTCCGGGACCCGGTCTCTGAACCTCAGGATGCATCGGGCAGGTCCAGATTGCCCCTTCGGGCGCCGCTTCGGTGACCTGTGGTACATCGCCCACATAGCGTTCCGGATCGGCGGTGAACTTGGCGAGACAGCCCGCGCTGCAGAAATAGTGATGCGCGCCGTCATGGGTCGCGACATGCGGCGTGGCCGCGGGATCGACACTCATTCCGCAAACGGGATCGGTTACTGTTCCCGGCATCGAGGTTTCGGGGCGGGCGCCGTGGATGTGATTGTGATGCGACTCGGCCATGCAATAATTTCCTTCAGTCGCCACTTCATAAACCTTGACATCATGTCAGGGTCAAGCGCCGTAACTCGGAGGTCGGAAACAGTCTCCTTTGCCACCCGTCGCAACAATCTTCCTGGTTTCACTCATTTGCTGCCCAGCGACGACAACGCATTGTAAACGAGCGCAAAGAGGCCACCCGCAATTAAGCCGAAAGCGATGGACCAGCAGATCCCCTGGAAGAGTGCGGTCACCGAAGCACCCGGTTCGCTAGTGAACAGATTGAGATACATGTGCGATGCAGGGCCGATGGGAAGAAACGACCCCAACCAGCACAGCGCAAAGAAAATCGCAGCGGTGATCGCGCCGGCTACGGCGACCCGGACTACACCAAGCTTCATTTTCAGTTGGTCTGGCATGGAACTTCTCCACCCGTTGAAATTTGAAAGACCTATTTGCATCATTCCGAACCGTCATTGACGTCCATCAACGCTCGCTTGCGCAGAGACATTGCGTCATCCTGCCGTGCCCAGCGGCTCCAGGGTCCCGAGCCAGGCGACCAATGCGAGGATCGCCAGCGCCGCTACGCACTCCAGGATCAGGCTTCGTCTGAGGTCGCGAATGGCCGGAGCTGGATCGGCAGTACCTAACGCGGCACCAAGTGCCGGCGTGAGCCGCCAGCGGTTTGCACCGGCAAGCGCGAGCATCGCCCCGAACAGGCCAAGCTTGGCAAACAGCAACTGGCCGTAGAGCGAAGCAAGCAATCGGGAAGGGCTGGGCAATCCCAGCAAGATCAGACTGTTGATCAAGCCGGTTGCGACGATCAATCCGACCGCGAGCGTGCCCACTTGCGAAAACTGCTCAAGCGCCCGGTGAGCCACCGACAACTGCTCGCTGCCCTGTCGCCCGATTGGCCGGAACAGCATCCACGAAAAGGCAGCGATGCCGCCGATCCAGACCGCTGCCGCCAGCATGTGGATGATGTCGCTCAGCCTGTGGATGGTTCCGGTCCAACCTCCGGTCGCCCCGGCGTGACCGGTCCAGACCAGCGTGGCGATGGCAAGCGCGCTGGATGTGAACAGGGCAAAGCGCGACGCAGACGGACGGCGATCGAGCGCAATGGCGGCCAGCACGGCGATGGCCATCGCCACCATGCGGACGATCCAGGCCGTGCCAATCGCGCTCTCGCCTATGATTTCGCGCAGGACTTCGCCGTCGAGTGCCCAGAGGCTCGAACCGGTCATCGAGGCGGCGAGCGCAAGCATGCCCAAACCCGACAGCATCAGCCCAACGAATGAAAGAACAACTGCGGGTTTGATCAAGGGTAGAAAGCCCGAGGTCCGCTCCTCGGCCCCAAGGGCATAGAGCGAGAATGCGACCATGCCCGCCAGCACCATCAGGTCGGCATAAAGCGCGAACCGGATGACGATGACGGGCAAGTTGTCCATACGTCCTAGCGCACGGTGAAGCTGAAATTGCCGCTCATGCGGTGGGTGTCCGTACCCGCAGCGGTCCAGGACACCTGATAGGTGCCGGCCGTCAGCGGACGCCTGAGCAGCAGTGTCATCGACTTGCGGTCCTTGCCCATCTGGGCGGTGAAGCCGGTGATCGCCATCGGCGCATGGCTCGCCATGCCAGGCATCCCGGTCATCGCGATCGTGGCGCGCGCGGTGGCACCGATGACCGCTTCGTTGAAGCGCAGTTCGATCTTGGTCGGTGCGGCGACCGTGGCGTTGGATGCGGGGCTCGACGCCACGAGCTGGGTGTGCGCGGCAGCAATTTGCGGGGCAATGAGCCCCAGTGCTGCAACGGCAAGGGCAAAACGGGGGAAGCGCATCGACAATCTCCTTGGGTCTGCGTGTCACCGGGAAATACGCAGCCCGCAGCGAGGCCCCTTGGAATTTTCTTGCGAGGATTTTCCTGAGGGATCGCTCCTGCGCCTGCGTATAAGGAGCCAAGACATAGGGAGATTGCTCGTGCCCGACATTGATCAGGCGCTTAACCGCCTGGGCGCATTGCCGGTCCCATCCGGGCTGGCCGAGATCGACGATGCCGTATTCGCTGGCCTTGCGCGCAGCCGGCGAGAGGCGGCAGCATCCCCGCGCCTGATGGGCTTCGCCCTGGCCCTTGCGCTGGTCGTGGGCTTTGCAGGGGGCGGCCTCTCCGGCGGCGAGCCTGCCATCGCGCAGCCGATGTCGCCATTTGCGCCTGACAATCCCCTGGCTCCCTCGACCCTGCTGGATATCCATCCATGAGCTGGGGCAAGCGACTGGTCTTAATTGCGGTTGTCGCCTTTGTGGCAGCGATGGGCGGCACCTACGCGGGCCGCGCGCTCCTTGCGCCTGAAAAGCAGACCGAAACCGAGCTGCATGCCCTGCTGCACAACGAACTGAGCCTTGATGCTGCGCAGCAAGCGAAGATTGAGGCAATCGAGCAGCGTTTTGCCACACGGCGGAAGGCGCTCGAACTCGAGATGCGCGCGGCGAACGCCCATCTTGCCGACGCGATGCAGACCGAGCACGGCTACGGCCCCGAAGTGACAGCCGCGATCGATCACACGCACATGGTCATGGGCGAGATGCAGAAGGAAACACTCGAGCATCTCTTTGCCATGCGCGCTGTGCTGAGGCCTGATCAGGCGGCAAAATTCGACAGGACCGTTACCAGGGCCCTGACTCCAGAAGCACGGTGAGTTTGCTGCTGACCGATGGCAGCGATGCGGAAATCGCGGCACTGGCACTTGCGGGGCGACAGGATGCCTACCGCGAATTGCTGGCGCGGCACCGCGAGCCGGTGTTTCGCTTGGTGCGCGCGACTACCGGCGATCCGCACGAGGCGCTCGACATCACCCAGGAGACCTTCGTCGCGGCGTTCGCCGCACTCGCGCGGTATGATCGCGAGCGTCCGTTCTCTGTGTGGGTCAGACAGATCGCGCTCAACAAATGCCGCGATTGGGCGCGGCGGCGCATGGTCCGTTCCTTTTTCACCCGTGCAGCACCCCTAGAAGATGCGTTCGATGTGGCAGGCGACGCGGTTCCCGCCGATGTGCAAGCCGCCGACCGGGCCGAACTGGCGCGTGTGACCGGCGCCATAGCGCGGTTGCCCGCGCGCTTGCGCGAAGCCCTGGTGCTGCGAACGGTCGATGGTCTGAGCCAAGCTGAAGCTGCCGAAGTGCTTGCGGTCAGCGAGAAGACCATCGAGACCAGGCTCTACCGCGCGCGGGCCAAATTGAAGGCGCTAGTCGGCGACTAGCTTTTGAGGGGCAAGGTCCGGCGCTGCGTATGAGGCTCTGACAGTCTCCAACTTAACCCGGTAACCCTTATGCCAGAAATCTCCCTCAACCGACGCGCCCTGATCCGTTCTGCTGCCTGGGGGTGCGGGGGAATTGCCTTGTCGGCAGCGTTGCCCGCCTGGGCGCGTAGTGGCACGATGGGAATTGCATCGGGATCCGAGGTGCTGAGCGGCGACACCATCGCGCTCACCATCGGCCATTCACCCTTTAGCGTCGGCGGCAAAACAGGCCATGCCGTGACCGTCAACGGAACCCTGCCTGGACCGATCATTCGCCTCAAGGAAGGCCAGCGGGTACGGCTCGCTGTTACCAACAGCCTCCAGGAAGACTCCTCGATTCATTGGCACGGAGTGCTGCTTCCCTTCCAGATGGACGGCGTCCCGGGCGTGAGCTTCCCCGGGATCAAACCGGGTGAAACCTACAACTACGAGTTCGAGGTCAAGCAATCCGGCACCTATTGGTATCACAGCCATTCCGGGATGCAGGAGGCGATGGGTCAATATGGCGCGATCGTCATCGATCCGGCCGGCCCCGATCCCGTCGCCTACGACCGTGAGCATGTGGTCGTGCTGTCCGACTGGAGTTTCATGCATCCGATGGAGCAGATGCGGAAGCTGAAGGCGATGGGCGGCTACTTCAACATGCAAAAGCAAACGCTGGCCAGTTTGCTGGCCGGCAAGGACCAGTCCGCTGCGGAGCGCAGAATGTGGGCCGGGATGCGGATGGATCCGACCGACATTTCCGATGTGTCGGGCTCGATCTACACCTATTTGATCAACGGGCACGGCAGCCAGGAAAACTGGACCGCTCTGTTCACTCCAGGCGAGCGGGTGCGACTGCGCATCATCAATGCCTCGGCGATGACCAACTTCAACGTGCGCCTACCCGATTTGCCGATGATGGTGGTGGCGGCGGACGGCCAGAATGTAGTCCCGGTCGAGACCGACGAGTTCCAGATCGCCATTGCCGAAACCTATGACGTGATCGTCACAATGCCGACAACGCCCGACAGGGCTTACGGGCTGATCGCGGAAGCCATCGACCGTTCTGGCCAGTGCCGCGCCATGCTTGCCCCGCGCATTGGGATGGTCGCGCCGATTCCTGCGATCCGCGAGCGCCCGCTCCTGACCATGAAGGACATGGGGATGGGCGATATGGACATGTCTGGTGGCGGGGTACATTCCGGACACGGCTCGGCTGCTCCAGCGAAGGATCCGATGCCTGGAATGGATATGTCGGGCAGTAGCGCCATGGCCGGTATGGACATGGGCGGGGGATCGATGAAGATGCGCGATCCGTCGGTCGCACCGCAGGTGAAGATGGGGCCGGGTGTGGCGACACTCGCGCCGATGCCGATGGACCGCACCGGCGAACGTCCGACCGGTCTTGAGACGGTCGAACACCGCGTTCTGACCTATCGCGATCTCAAATCGCTCACACCCAACACCGACACCCGCAAGCCATCGCGCGAGATGGACCTGCACCTGACCGCGAATATGGAACGCTATATGTGGTCGTTCGACGGCGTGAAATTCAGCGACGGCGTCGACCCCATACCCTTCCGCTACAACGAGCGCGTGCGCGTCAATCTCATCAACGACACGATGATGCCGCACCCGATCCACATTCACGGACATTTCTTCGAAGTGGTGACGGGCGATCCCGGTCGTCACCCGGTCAAGCATACGGTCAATGTGCTGCCTGGCGGCAAGGTGTCGTTCGACCTGACTGCCGATGCACTCGGCGACTGGGCGTTCCACTGTCACATGCTGCATCACATGATGGCAGGGATGTTTCGCGTCGTAACGGTGCGCAAAGACGAGGATGCGGCATGAAACTCCTTCTCGCCAGCGCCGCCGCCATTGCCATTGCGTCACCTGCGGCCGCGCAGATGGACATGAACATGCCGGGAATGCAGATGCCCGCCAGGCCTGTGGCCAAGCCAAAGCCTGTCGTCAGCCGCAGGCCAGCGGTGAAGCCTAAACCCGCACCGAGGAAGCGAGCTGCCACGCCAAGGCGGGCAAGACCGGCTGCGCCCGCGCCACGGCCCGTTCCCAAGCCGGCGGCAAGCGCAGATACCATGCCGGGCATGGACATGTCTCCGGTAACACCCGCACCAGCGACTACACCTGCTCCCGAACCCAAAATGTCGTCGATGCCTGGCATGGAGATGGCAACTCCCAGTTCACCCGGCGGAGCCGACCCGCATGCGGGCCATGACATGTCGGGGATGGCCGGAATGCCGGGCATGGACACGCCAGACAGCGGGGTCGGCGATGCGCCCGCTCCGGCTCCACCTGCAGATCACGCCGCCGATGCACTGTTCGGTGCGGACCAAATGGCTGGACCGCGCAAAATGCTGAGGCATGAAAATGGCGGAATGCCCGCCTATAGCATCGCCTTCAATCTGGCCGAATATCGGGTTCAAAAGGGTGGTGACGCCTACCGCTGGGACGGCGAGGGCTGGTTCGGGGGCGACATCAACCGCTTCGTCGTGAAGACCGAAGGCGAGGGTGCCGTTCGCGGCGGTATTGAAAGCGGTGAGGTGCAAGCGCTCTACTCGCGCGCGATCGATCCGTGGTTCAACTTGCAGGCCGGTGTCCGCCACGATTTCAGACCCGGGCCATCACGCACCTATGCGACCATCGGCTTTGAAGGCATCGCGCCTTACTGGTTCGAGGTCGAAGGTGCGCTGTTCCTCTCCGACAAGGGCGACTTGCTAGGGCGCCTCGAAGGTTATTACGACCAGCGCATCACGCAGCATTTGATCCTGCAACCGCGCGTGGAGCTGAATTTTGCGGCGCAGGACGTTCCCGCCAATGGCATTGGTTCGGGGCTGATCGACGCCGAGCTTGGGTTTCGCCTGCGCTACGAGATTAAACGCGAGTTTGCGCCCTATGTCGGCATTTCATGGGAACGGAAATTTGGCGACAGCGCCCGCTTCGCCCGTGCCGCTGGCGACAGGGTGGAAGCTACCAGTCTCGTGTTTGGCATAAGGGCATGGTTTTGAGTTCTCGTCGCCACCGCGTCCACCTGTTCGCCAGTCGCATCCATAAATGGCTGGCACTGTTTATCGGCGCGCAGCTGTTGATTTGGTTCGCCAGCGGGGCGTTGATGAGTTTCCTTCCGATCGACAAGGTGCGCGGTGAGCATCTCGTTAACCGCGAGACGCTGACAACAATCCCAATGGGGAGCCGTTTCGTCGATCCGGCAACGATCAGCGCCCGGGCTGGCGCACCCGTTAAGGCGATTACATGGCACATGGTTGGCGCGCGCCAGATTGCCGAGGTGACAACATCCAACGGCATAAGCCTGTTCGATGGACAGACAGGGGAGCACTTACCGGCCATTGATGCTGGTCAAGCTACCAGCATCGCGACCGCCGCATGGAAATCATTAGCCAGACCCGAGACCAGGGTGTCGCGTGTCACGGAGGAAAGCCCTGAATATCGAGGTGCGCTTCCCGCCTGGCGGGTGACTTTTGCCGATCCCGATGCAACCAGCGTTTTCGTGGCGGCGGACACTGGCAGGATCACCGCCGTCCGCACTGGCACTTGGCGGCTCTACGACTTTTTCTGGAGCCTTCATATCATGGATTGGAAAAACCATGAGAACTTCAACACTTGGTGGTTGCTGACATTTGCTGTCGGCGGACTGGGGCTGGGAATTGCAGGAACGGTATTGCTGATCATGCGCTGGCCGTTCCGGCGAAGGCGGAAAATTGGTGCCTGAACAGTCGGAAACCGCTGATCGTTTTGCGACTGTCGATACAGCAACTAATCTCGGCTCGCCGCAGCGACGTTGATCGAGATCGCTATCACGCGGCGCGCGGCCAATCCGGATGAATGTCGTCGATCACGAATGCGTGGGCAGCGAGCTCGTCGCGACCGTGACCGTCTCGCAAATGCGCGTGGTCGGGAGGAAGGTCATCGTGGCTATGCGCGACCACCTCGGGATCGCGCGCTGGCCAAAGCCATAGGGCGACGACAGTTCCGATGCCCGCAACCAGCGCCAGCGCGCCAAATGCCGCGACCTGGCCGATCCCTGCTCCGATTTGTCCGGCAAGCGGATAGCAGATCAGCCAGCAGCCATGACTGAGGGCAAATTGGGCGGCAAAGACCGCTGGCCGGTCGTCGGCATTGGCGGAGCGACGGAGAAGACGGCCTGACGGCGTGACGCTCATCGAATAGGCGATGCCGAGGATAAACCAGCCCCCGAGCAGCAGCGGCCAGTATTCTGTGCTTTTCCCGAACAGCGCCGTAATCGCCGCCATTGCTGTGAGGCCAATGGTCAGCAGCGCCGCCGCACCGACCATCAAGGCTCGATCGCTGATCCTATCCAGCAGGCGCGGAATGACAAACGCAGCAAGCATCGAGCCGAACCCATAAGCCGCGAGTGTGAGCGCCACTTCCCGTTGACCAAAGCCGAGCCCACCGCGCACGATGACGACGGTGTTGACGATCACCATGGAACTTGCCGCCGCCGAAGCCAGGCTGAGTGCGAGCAGGCCCTTCAGGCGCGGCGTCTTGAGGTAGATCCTGAGGCCTCGCGTGGTCTTGCTCCAGATCCCGCCTGCGCGCGGTTTGGCGGGCGAGCGTGGCAAGGCGACCGAAACCACGAGCAGCGCCGAACAGATGAAGCCGATGCTGGTCCCCGCGAACAGCCAGTGAAAGCTGATAACCGAAAGCAGTGCAGCGGCCACAATCGGGCTGATCAGGCTTTCCATGTCATAGGCGAGCCGCGAAAGCGATAGCGCGCGGGTATAGTCGCCTTCGTCGGGCAGCACGTCTGGAATCGTCGCCTGGAACGTCGGCGTGAACGCCGCCGAGGCCGATTGCAGCACGAAGATCAGCACATAGATTTGCCATATCTGATCGACGAACGGCAGGCTGAGCGCGACTGCGGCTCGCACCAAATCCATCGCGACGAGGAAACCCCTGCGCGGCAGCCGGTCGGCGAAGGCACCGACGACCGGCGCGACGCCGATATAGGCGACCATCTTGATCGCGAGCGCCGTCCCCAGCACGGCCCCGGCATTGCCTCCGGCGATGTCGAAGGCGAGCAGCCCAAGCGCGACCGTCGCAAGTCCCGTGCCGATCAGCGCGATAATCTGCGCCCCGAGGAGATGGCGATAGGTTCGATTGGCGAGGACCGAGATCATGCCGAAATTCCTCCGTTTACCGACACGCGCGGCCCCAATGTTTCGATGATCTTGCAGTCCGCAACCGTATTGTGCCGACAGCTTCCGATAACGCGGGTGAGTTCCTCGCGCATGGCGGCAAGGTCGGCGATCTTGCGTTCGATTTCGGCCAGATGTCCGCTCGCAATCGCATCGACCGCGCCGCACGACTTATCGCGATCGTCGGCAAGCGCGAGTAATTCGCGCACGGCATCGAGGCTGAACCCGAGATCGCGCGCCCGGCGGATGAAAGACAGGCGCTGAAGGTGTTCGTGGCCATAGCTGCGATAATTGGCGTCAGTGCGGGCAGGCGGGGGAAGCAGCCCCGCTTTCTCATAGAAACGGACGGTCTCCACCTTGGTTGCGGTTGCCTTTGCTAGATCGCCGATCTTCATCGCTTGACCCTATAGTTGCTACAGGGTGCATATGCGGAACCGACTCGGATGTGTCGAGGAGGAATTTGATGGCGGACAATTGCTGCGAAAGCGCCTGCGGAAGCAAGTCCGCGCTCAACGATCCGCGCTGGCGGCGGGCCTTGTGGATCGCGCTGTGCGTCAATGCAGCGATGTTCGCGGTTGAATTTGTCGCAGGCTCGGCAGCGGATTCACGTTCGCTCCAGGCCGATGCGCTCGATTTTCTGGGGGACAGCGCCAACTATGCGATCAGTTTGACGGTTGCGGGAATGGCGCTGGTCTGGCGCGCGCGCTCCGCTCTCGTGAAGGGGTTGACCCTCCTGGGCTTCGGGGCCTGGGTGCTGGCGACAGCAACTTTGGCCTTTTTGAATGGCGCTTCGCCCGAACCCGAAGCGATGGGAATTGTCGGGGCAATGGCGCTTGCCGCGAATGTCGGTGTAGCCTTGTTGCTCTATCGCTTTCGCAGCGGCGACGCGAACATGCGCTCGGTGTGGATCTGCTCGCGCAATGACGCCATCGGCAACATCGCAGTGATGGTCGCGGCGCTCGGTGTGTTCCAGACCGGGAATGCCTGGCCCGATCTGATTGTCGCGGGCGTGATGGCCTTGCTTGCGATCAGTGGCGGCGTGCAGATTGTCCTCCACGCGCGCGACGAGCTCCGCTCGGAGCGCCGCCTCGCAAGCAGCGTGCAGCTTTGATCCGGTGCTAGGTCCGTTTACTCATCATTCGCCGGTTAGAACCGGGTCTGGAACGGGAAAATTACACAACTTCCTTTGCCGCACCGCAGCACTCATGCTAGCGGGCAAGTAATGCGGGGTCGTTTCATCTCTTTGCTGCTGATTCTGGCCGTTCTGTTCGGCGGCGCGATTGCGCCCGCCATTGCCCACGCGCAGGGCGATTCCGATGTGCATGCGTCCGAAATCCTCGACGTTCACGAGGCAGATGCCACAACTGGAGATGACCAGCAGAAACCCGTCTCCGGGATGCCCGGCGAAACGGCGACGCATCACCACTGCACAGTTGGCCTGACCGCCACGGGTCCCGATATTTGCCTGATGGATGCCTCCAGGCAAGCGATCGTCCAGCCCGCATCCACGCGGTTGCTTGTCTCGCACGCGCAGGCGCCCCCGACCCAGCCTCCCTCCGCCTGACCGACACGACTTCGCGGCGGGTGTTCCCGCCAGCGAGATTCTGTCTGGTTGGGAGCTTTCTTCAATGTCATTGCGTAATCGAATTGCCGCGCTTGCGGCGCTGGTGGCCGTTATCGCCGCCGGGTGGTGGCTTCTGCGCCCCGCCTCGCCTGCTTCGGAAACATCCGCCGCAGAGCAGCAGGGGGACGCGAAGAAGCCGCTGACCTCCGCGCAGCTTGAACGGATGGGCGTCAAAACTGCTGTCGTGCAGGTCGCCACTGGCGTGCCGCTGGGCACGATGCCCGCAACGGTGTCACTACCGCCGGAGGCCCGAGTGGCCGTTACGGCGTCATTTCCCGGAGCGATCCGGCAGGTGTTTGTGATCCCGGGACAGGCCGTGACACAGGGACAGCCGCTGGCGACGATGGTGAGCCGCGATGCCCTGCAGGTCGGCTCGAACCTCACCCGGGCAAGGGCGCAACTGGAATTCGCACGCGCCAATGCCGCCCGGCTGCAACTGCTGGCCCGCGAAGGCGTGATCGCCGGGGCACGCGTGCTCGAAGCGCAGGCTGCGGTTCGGCAGGCTGAGGCGGACACCTCGGAAAATGCCCGCATCCTTGGCCTCTCCGGGGCGGGTAGCGGCGGCCTGATCACGCTGCGCGCGCCGATCAGCGGTCGCGTTTCGACGGTGGCAGTCCAGACCGGCGGCCCGGTGGACGGCACTGTCGCGCCGTTCGTGATCGATGCCAGCAACGCCTACCAGCTCGACATTCAGGTTCCGGAACGGCTGGCCGGACTGGTCAAGCCGGGTATGACGGTGACGCTCCCCGGAAACATAACCGGACGTATTCTTTCGATCGGCTCTTCGATCGATCCGGACACGCGCAGCGTCCTCGCCAAAGCCAGTGTCGGTGCTGCTCCCGGCATGATCGCCGGCAAGGCCGTGATGGTGTCCATCCTGGCCGACGCGGAAAACAGCGCGATTGCCGTTCCCTCCAACGCCGTTACGCGGCTTGATGGGGCAGACGTGGTCTTTGTCAGATCCGCCAAGGGTTTTGAAAAGCGTGTAGTAGTCGTCGGCGGCAGCGCAGACGGTGTCACGGTTATCGTCGAGGGTCTGGCAGCAGGCCAAGTGATTGCCATCTCGGGTCTGACCGAGATCAAAATGACGCTGGGCGGCGAATAGGCCATGCTGCGTCGTCTCGTAGAACTTTCGCTCTCGGCGCGGCTCGCCGTGTTGGGCCTTGCGCTCGCGCTCGCCGGTATCGGCGGCTGGTCCTTTCTTAATCTGCCGGTCGATGCCTTTCCGGACATTTCTTCGACGCAGGTTAAGATCATCCTGAAAGCTCCCGGCATGACCCCCGAGGAGGTCGAAAGCCGGGTCATCACGCCGATCGAGATGGAGATGCTGGGAATCCCCAAGCAGGCGATCCTGCGCTCGATCGCCAAATACGGCATCGCCGACATCACGATCGATTTCCAGGACGGCACCGACGTCTACTGGGCGCGCAGTCAGGTGAACGAACGCCTGACCGGCATCATGGAAGACATGCCACCTTCAGTCGAAGGCGGAATGGCGCCAATCGCCACACCGCTAACCGACGTTTACATGTTCACGCTCGAAGGTCCGCAAAGCCTGGCCGATAAGCGCCGCGTGCTTGACTGGACGATCCGGCCTGCGCTGCGCACCGTGCCGGGGGTTGCCGATGTCAACTCGCTCGGCGGACGGGCCGAAACCTTCGAGGTCCGCCCCGACCCCAATCTGATGGCGGCGGCAGGCCTCACCTATGACGATATTGCCACGGCGATCGGGGCGGGAAACCGCAATGACGGTGCTGGGCGGCTTTCGGTCGGCGACGAAGCGCTGATCGTGCGTGCCGTTGGCGCTATCAAGACCGAGGACGATTTGCGGTCGGTTGTGGTGAAAGCCCAGAAGGATGGCGTGCTGCGATTGAGCGATGTCGCGACGGTCGGCACCGGCAGTCTCACCCGCTACGGCGCGGTCACCCGCAACGGCACGGGAGAGGCCGTGCAGGGCATCGTCATTGCCTTGAAGGGTTCCGACGCCAGCAAGGTCGTGCGCGAGGTCAAGGACCGGGTCGCCGAGGTCCAGCGCAGTCTGCCCAGAGGCATGACGATCAATGTCTTCTATGACCGCTCGGAGCTTGTCGGACGCGCCGTCGGGACGGTCGAGGAAGCCCTGATCGAAGCGACCATCCTGGTGGTCATCCTGCTGCTACTGTTCCTCGGCGATATCCGCGCTTCACTGATCGTTGCTGCGGCTTTGCCGATGGCCACGCTGGTGACCTTTATCCTGATGAAGCAATTCGGCATGTCGGCCAATCTGATGAGCCTGGGCGGGCTGGCGATCGCCATCGGCATGCTGGTGGACGGCGCCGTGGTGGTGATCGAGAACGTCGTCGAGCGGCTGTCCGATCCGGGCCATGCCCATTCCAGCAAGCTCAACCGCGTGCTGGTTGCGACCAGCGAAGTCGTCGTGCCGGTCGCCTCGGGGTTGCTGATCATTGCCCTGGTCTTCCTTCCGTTGCTCACGCTCGAAGGACTTGAAGGCAAATTGTTCGGCCCGGTCGCAATGACGATCGTGCTGGCACTGGCCAGCTCGCTTGTCCTGGCGCTGACACTGGTTCCCGTGCTCGCGTCATACGGCCTCAAGGCGGACGGAAATCACAAGGAACCCTGGCTGATGCGCCAGCTTTCGCCGCGCTATCACCGTCTGCTCGACTGGGCCTTCGCTCGGAAAACAGTGGTCTACAGCACCGCCGGAGCAGCGCTGCTGGTCGCGGTCGTGGCTTATTCGTTTGTTGGCAAGACCTTCCTGCCGACAATGGACGAAGGTTCGGTGCTTCTACAGGTCGAAAAGCATCCAAGCATCAGCCTCCAGCACAGTATCGAAGGCGATCTGCGCGTCCAGAAGCTGCTGATGGCAAAGGTTCCGGAAATCCTCGAGATCGTCGGGCGGGTAGGCAGCGACGAACTCGGTCTCGATCCGATGTCGCTCAACGATACCGATACATTCATGCGCCTGAAGCCACGCAATGAATGGCGCGTGCAGGACAAGGACTGGCTGATCGAGCAAATCCGGCAAGCGATGGAAGAACTGCCCGGTTTTGAACATGCATTTACCCAGCCCATCGAAATGCGTGTGTCAGAAATGCTGACAGGCTCGCGCGGCGATCTGGCGATCAAGCTGTTCGGACCCGATCTCAAAGTGCTGGGCGAGCTGGCGGCCAGGATCGATGGGCGGCTGCGCAAGATCAGTGGTGCGACCGAAGTGATTACGGTTGCCGACGACAGCGTCGAATATCTGCAACTCGACATCGATCGGCTGGCCGCCGGGCGGGCCGGAATGCCCGTCCAGAACCTGCAGGCCGCCTTGCGGGCGCAGGTCGAAGGTGTGCGCGCCGGAGTGGTGGCCGAGGGCAATCGCCGCATCCCGATCGTCATTCGCGGCGATCCTGCATTGGCGGGCGATCCCACGCTGTTCACCGACCAGACGATCCTTAGCCCCAGCGGGATGAGTGTCCGGGTCAGCGATGTCGCGCAGGTCACTCGCACCGAAGGTCCGGTGAAACTTGAGCATGAGAACGGCTCACGCTTTGCGCTGATCCAGGCATTCGTATCGGGCCGCGATCTGGTCGGCTTTGTCGATGAGGCCAAAACCGATCTCGCCAAAAACGTGCCGCTTCCTGCCGGATACCGGCTCGAATGGGGTGGTCAGTTCGAGAACCAGCAGCGCGCATCGGCACGGTTGACGGTTGTGCTGCCAATCGCCCTGATCCTGATTTTCATCGTGCTCTACGTCACACTGCGTTCGATCCGTGCTTCGCTGCTGATCATTGCCAACATTCCGTTCGCCGTCGTCGGCGGCATCGTCGCCCTGTTTGTCACCGGGGAATATCTCTCGGTGCCAGCCTCGGTCGGCTTCATCGCGCTGCTCGGCATCGCGGTGCTCAACGGCTTGGTGATGGTGTCCTACTTTCGGCAATTGCGCGAAGGCGGACTGAGCATGGCCGAAGCGGTCAGGCGCGGTGCGGAGCGGCGATTGCGACCGGTCCTGATGACCGCGACGATCACCGGCTTCGGACTGGTGCCCTTGCTGTTTGCCACTGGTCCCGGTTCCGAAATCCAACGGCCGCTCGCCATCGTGGTGATCGGCGGCCTGATCACATCAACCCTGCTGACCCTGGTGTTGCTGCCGATGCTCTACGAGCGGTTCGGCGAGTCCCGCGCCGAGCGCGAAGCCCAGGGCGACGACGAGGGATACCCCGCATGAAACGCTATCTAGTCCTGTCCACGTTGCTGCTCTCCGGAGCGGCTTTCGCCAATGAAGTGACGACGCTGTTGCCCGCAGAAGCCGTCGAACGCGCAGTCGAAGAGCATCCCCTGGTGCTGGCGAGCATCGCCCGCGGCGACGCGGCGCGCGGGGCTGCTCGGGGCCAGCGCGCCGGCCCCTATGAGTTCACCGTTAGTGGATCTTATGCAAGGCGCCGGATCGACCGCGAAGGTGAATTCAGCGAATATGATGTAACTCTCGAACGGGGTTTCCGCCTGCCCGGCAAGGCTGCGCTCGACCGCAAGGCGGGCGAATTCGGGGTGTCGACTGCGGACTTCCGGATTGCCGGAGCCCGCCACGGCGCGGTACTGCTGCTCAACGACATCTGGTGGGACTGGCTGGCCGCCGGTGCAGAAGTGAAGGCCAATGAAGCTGCGGTGGCCAACCTTTCCGCCGACCTGACTTCGGTCGAACGCCGGGTTGCCCTGCAGGACGCAGCACCGGTCGATGCCGATCGGGCTCGCTCGGCACTGGCAACGGCGCGCGTGGCGCTCGACCAAAGCCGGTCGCGCGCGCAGATCGCGCGCGCGCGTCTGGAGGTTCAGTTCCCGTCGCTTCCGCTGCCGGTCGAGGTGCCGGAACTGCCCAACCCGATGATGCCACCGGTGATGCTCGACATCCTGCGCGATCAGGCGCTCGCCCAGGATCATGGCATGGAGATCGCGCGGGCCGAGGCCGATCGGCAGACCATTCTGGCCGAGCGCGCGCGGCGCGACCGGATTGCCGATCCAACGCTCGGCGTGCGCCTGTTCAGCGAACGGGGCGGAGCCGAACGCGGCATCGGGGTCGTGGCATCGATCCCGATTGGCGGTGCCGGTAGGTCCGCCTTGGCCGAACAGGCCGGAGCGGAAGCGCGCG
>CAZKAX010000005.1:46178-71080 GCA_964550775.1 uncultured Novosphingobium sp.
CGCCGCAACCGCCGAGTTCGCTGCCGCACGCTTTACGACCGAGGAAGCGGCAGCCACCGACTTTGCCCAAGCGATCAACAGCTGGACGGCATGGCAGCGCAGTCTCGACGCCCGAACCAGCAGCGAGCTGGCAGCCTACCGCTTACGCCAGGGCTACCGGCTGGGTGGCGTTGATCTGGCCGACCTGCTCTACGCCGAACGCCAAGCGCAGGATGCCTTGAAGGCGGAAACCGCCGCCCGGGCCGAGGCGTCGCGGGCCATATCGCGACTGCGGATCAACGCCCATGACCTGTGGTGGGCCGGGCACAAGACGGGAGGACTGTGATGGCCGAGGGACAAGGGCAAGTGGCGGGCGGACACGCGGGCCACAATCACGGCGCGGGCGCAAGTACCAGACGACTCGCCATGGCCCTTGGGCTGACTACCGCATTTCTGATTGCCGAACTGGTCGGCGCGTTCGTGTTCGACAGCCTCGCGCTGCTATCCGACGCGGCGCACATGTTCACTGACAGTGCCGCACTCGCCATCGCGCTTGCGGCGGTAAAGATCGGCCAGCGCCCACCCGATGACCAGCGCACCTTTGGCTATCGCCGCTTCGAGATCCTCGCCGCTGCCTTCAACGCGATCCTGCTGTTCGCGGTGGCGGGCTATGTCCTGATCGAAGGCATCGGGCGCTTCTTCGATCCGCGACCGGTCGACTCAATCGGGATGCTGATCGTCGCCAGCATCGGCCTTGTCGTGAATCTCATTTCGATGCGCATCCTCGCGGGCGGCAAGGAAGACAGCCTCAACGTGAAGGGCGCCTATCTGGAGGTATGGGCCGACATGCTGGGTTCAATCGGCGTGATCGGGGCGGCGATCGCAATTTACTTCACCCGCCTCAACTGGATCGACCCCATCGTCGCCATCGCCATCGGCCTGTGGGTGCTGCCGCGCACCTGGACGCTGTTGAGCGACACCGCCCATATCCTCCTCCAAGGCGTTCCGCGTGGGTTCGACTTAAAAGCAATCCGCGCGGCGATGGGCGAAGTCGCAGGCGTTACCGGGGTGCACGATCTTCATCTGTGGTCGGTTGCAGGTGACGATGCCAGTCTGACCGCGCATGTTGCGATTGCAGAAGGCTGCAAAGCCGAGGCGATCCGTCGCGCATTGACCGAGATGCTGGAGGGGCGCTTCGAAATCCACCACGCGACTATTCAGGCTGAAAGCGAGCCGTGTGGTGATGAGGAAAGCTTGCACAGGTAGTTTCCTCCTACTTCCCCTACAAAAGCTGCACGGTAATGGTCGCCGGGGTGACCACGATCCAGAGCATGGTCAGCCTGTTGTAGGCGAAGGTGCCATCACCCCGTCTCCGATGCGCCTTCTGCTCAGATGTTCCGATCCCGGCATTCGTGTTTTCACGCTACACTGGATCGTGGGCTCGGTTCACAGCACCGTAGTCTGCTCCTCGTCCTGCTGATAACGCCGCGTTGGACTGTAGTGGGAACACAAATAGCAGCAGAAATGTCCCCTGCGGAGCTGAATCAGAACCTATGAAAAATTTTCGGCATCGGCCCTGCTGCTACCTAGGGAGCTACCTAGCGAGCAAAGGTCTAGAATGGCGATGAACCATAAAACCTGCAAAACATTGAAATATATTAAAAATATGGTGGACGCACTAGGGCTCGAACCTAGGACCCGCTGATTAAGAGTCAGCTGCTCTACCAACTGAGCTATGCGTCCACACCGGATCAGACATGGCGCCTGAACGCCTGCCCCGATTCACCGGGAGCGCCCCCTATAGCGGCAGATTCCGGCGTGGGAAGGGGCCAAGTGAAAAAATTTTACTGGGCCAGCGATCCGCCGCGTTTGCTCCAGCGTTCTACGGCCATGATCGTGCCCACGCAAATCATGTTGGTCATCAATGCAGAGCCGCCGTGGCTGATGAAGGGCAGGGGGATCCCGACCACCGGGGCCAGGCCCATCACCATCATCATGTTGATCGCCATGTAAAAGAAGATCGTGAAAGTCATGCCCGACGCGAGCAGCATCGAGAACCGATCCGGCGCGCGGCGTGCCACCTGCAGGCCCCAGCGGAACACCCACATGAACACGGCCAGCACAAACAATCCGCCCAGCAGGCCCCATTCCTCGGCCATGGTGGCAAAGGCGAAGTCGGTTTGGGCTTCGGGCAGGTATTCAAGATGACTCTGGCTGCCATTGCCGAACCCCTTGCCAAAGAATCCACCCGATCCGATCGCGATCTTGGACTGGGTAATGTGATAGCCCGACCCCAAGGGATCGCTTTCCGGATCGAGGAACACCAGCACGCGCCTGCGTTGATAGTCATGCAGCAAGGTGAAGAACGCGAGCGGCGCAGCCACCGCCGCCGCCGCGCCCGCGCCGACGAACCACGACATCGGCAGTCCCGCCAGAAAGATCACCACCGCCGCCCCGGCGCAGATTGAAAGGCCGGTGCCCAGATCGGGCTGCAGGATCACCAACAGCGCCGGAACGCCCACCAGCGCCCCGGCCGGCAGCAACGAGCGCCAGTGCTTGGTCATCGCCGGCGGCAGGTTGTCATAGAAATGGGCCAGGACCACCACGATCGCGGGCTTCATCAGTTCCGAAGGCTGCAATTGCATGAAGCCCAGGTTGAGCCAGCGCTGCGAACCGCCGCTGACTTTGCCCAGCACTTCCACCAGCACCAGCAGAATGACCAGCACAACATAGCCCGGAAAAGCCAGCTGCCGGAACAGCTCACGCGGGAGGCGCGAGATGATCAGGGCCATGACCAGGAACACCGCGAAATGGATTTCGTGCAGCAGCGCCCAGGGCTGCAAGTGTCCGGAGGCGGCCGAATAGAGCACCATCGAACCGAACGTGTTCAGCGCAAATAACGGCAGGATCACATGCCAGGGTTCGCGCGCGATTGCTTCGGGGATGATCCGGCGGCTCATGTGGCACCGTTGGCAGGGCTGGCGGCGGCACTTGGCGCGGCGCTGGGGGCCGGGGTGGGGGCGGGCGGCGGAGCGGCTGCGGGCGGCGCGGCAGATTCGGGCTCTTCGGGCCGGTGTTCGACCTGCTCGTTGGGGCCGGGCGCGATCTGGGTTTCGGCATTGTCCGCGGCGCTGATCGACGCCTTGACCGCCGCATCATCGCCCACTTTAGGCGCGCCGGTGCCGACACTGGAGACATAGCCGCGATACTTGGCGTCCATCCGCTGGGTCGGCGTTCCGCCCCAGCCACGTTCAAGCGCGGTCAGGGTGTCCATCGCCTTGGCCGGATCGAACAGGAACGTCATCACGTCCCGCGCAATCGGCGCAGCGGCGCGGGCGCCGAACGTGCCGTGTTCAACCACCACCGATATGGCATAGCGCGGCTCTTCGGCGGGGGCGTAGCAGACGAACAGCGAGTGGTCGCGGCTCTTCCAGGCCCCGCCGCCGCCGCGCGTGGTCAGCGCGCGGACCTGGGCGGTGCCGGTCTTGCCGGCCATCCGGATCCCTTCGATCGGAAGCTTGCTGGCCGTGGCCGTGCCCGATCCGTTGACCACGCGGAACATCCCGTCATGCGCCACGGCGAGCTGTTCGGCAGTGAAGGGCAAGGCCGGGCCGGGTGGCTTTTCGTGCCCGAACAACAGCGCCGGTTGCAGGTTCTTGCCCGATGCGATCCGCGCCGTCATCACTGCCAGCTGGAGCGGAGAGACCGAGACATAGCCTTGCCCGATCGAGGCATTGAGCGAATCCGCCGCGCTCCATTCCTGCTTGTAACGCCGCATCTTCCACGCCGCGTCGGGGATCGTGCCATAGCGCTGCGAAGTGCCCGGCAGGTCGAACTCCTGCCCCAGGCCCAGCAGCTTGGCGACCGGGGCAATCGCATCATAGCCAACCCGGTGCGCCATGGACCAGAAATAGGTGTTGCAGCTACGCTCGATCGCGGTGCGCATATCGACCGAACCGTGGACCGCATCGCAGCGGAAAAAGCGGTTGCCGAGCCGGTAGCCGCCGGGGCAGCTGACCCGCTCTGCTGGATCGACCCCGTGCTGCTGCAAGGCCAGGGTGGCCATCGGCTTCATCGTCGATCCGGGCGGATAGAGCCCGCGCACCGCCTTGTTGAGCAAGGGGATGTGATCGTCCTCGTTCAGCATCTTCCACTGCAAGCGCCCGATCCCGCCAACGAAATTGTTGGGATCGAACGCGGGCATCGAAGTGAGCGCAAGGATCCCGCCGGTATGGCAGTCCACCACCACCACCGCTGCCGATTCCAGCCCGATCCGGCGCGCGGCATAGTCCTGCAAAGGGGCGCTGATCGTCAGCTTGAGCGGCTGGCCGGGAACGTCATCGCGCGAATCGAGATCGCGGACCAGGCGGCCGCTGGCAGTCACTTCAACCCGCCGCGCCCCGGGCACCCCGCGCAGGCTGGTCTCGTAATACTTTTCCAGCGCGTCCTTGCCGATCTTGAACCCGGGGGTGATCAGCAGCGGGTTCTTTTCCTTTTCATAGTCCGCCGCCGATGCCGGGCCGACATAGCCGATCAGGTGCGCCACCGACGGTCCGGTGGGATACCAGCGCGAAAAGCCCAGGTGCGCGACCACGCCCGGCATGTCGGGCAGGCGCACCAGCACGCGATTGTAGAGATCATCACGCAGGCCCGCCGCGGCTTCCACAGGCTGAAAGCCATGGGCCTTGTCGAGCCGGTCGCTCAGATCCTGCCGCGCGACGGGATCAAGGCCGAGCAGCTCGCCCAGATCGCGCAGGGTCTTGTCCTTGTCGACCAGACGTTCGGGAATGATATCGATCCTGAGATCCGCGCGGTTGGTGGCGAGCGGGGCGTTGTTGCGATCCACAATCGCCCCGCGCCGCGGCGGAACGAGCGTGAGATTGACCCGGTTGCTTTCCGCGGCCAGCTGATACTTCTCGTTCTGGACCAGCCCGATCCAGCCCTGCCGCACCGCCAGCAGGATCCCGACCGACGCCTGCAAGCCCCCGATCAGGATGCTGCGCCGGTCAAAGCTGTTCTGCAGCGTGCCGGAACTGACGTGTTTCGTTTCGCCGAACATCACAGCTCGCGGATCGGGATCAGGCGGAACCGGTCAAGCGCGCCGACCAGACGCGCGGCGAGGGGGTAGGCAAAGATCGAGACGATCAGCTGCGGTACGATCGTCAGCAGCCCGCTCGATGCTCCGGCCATGTTGGCCAGCACCAGTCCGCCCACCAGGCACGCGGCAAAGGCCGCCGCGGCCAGCAGCCAGTCCTGCGCAAAACCGCGCCAGGGGAATCGCGTTTCGACGAAATCGACCACGATCACCGCGATCGACCAGATCAGCACCGCGCTGCCAAACGGCTGCCCGCTGAACAGGTCATCGAACAGCCCCAGCGGCAGGCCCGCCCAGACGGGGAACAGCCCCGGGCGCAGTTGCAGCCAGGCGATCAGGAACAGGAACCCCATCGGCGGCACCACCGGGGCCGATGCGACCAGCGGCAGCAAGGGTGACAGCGAACCGAACATGACCAGCAACCACGGCACCGACCAGGCCAGCACCGGGCTGGGCACGCGGTTGATCCGGCGTTTGCCAAGATCGCGCAGCGCAGCGGGCAGGGTCAGCGGCATCACTTGCCTCCGCTGGGCGCAGGCTCTGCGGGAATCGCGCCGGGGATCGCGGTTTCGATCCAGACTGGCAACACTTCAACGTAATTGGTGCTGCCCGGATCGCTGAGCGGCCGAGCGATGGCGCCGTCCGGGGTCAGCGTTGCGACCACGGCAAAGGCCGTGTCGGGCCAGAACAGCCCGCCCGATCCCGATGTGACAATCGCATCACCCGGCTTCAGCGGATTGATCCCCTGGGAGATCAGCTTGAGCTGGATCGTCCCATCGCCCTTGCCGATCGCGGTGGCGGCAACCCCGTCCTTGGCGCGGCGCACCGGGACGATGCTTTCGCTGTCAGTGATCAGCAGCACCCGCGCGCTCGATTGCCCGGTTTCCAGCACCCGCCCGACCAGCCCGGCGGGCGAACGCACCGGCATGCCCGGCCGCACCCCTTGCTGCGCGCCCGCGCCCAGGGTGGCAAAGCGCCGCGTGCTCGATCCGCTTGATCCGATCAGCCGCGTCACCACCACGGCGCGCGGTTCCAGCTGGGACAGCTTGAGCAGTTCCTTGAGCTGGGCATTCTCGCCACGCAGCGTCTCTGCCTCAACCAGGGCGACGCGGGCGGCGTCAAGTTCACGTTCCATCCGCGCGACACGGCTGCCCCGGGTAAAGAAGCCGCCGATAGTGGCGAGCAGATCGCGCGATTCGGTCCGGCTCTTGGCGGAAACCTGCCCGGCAGGGGCCGCCGCATCGCTCGCCGCGCTGCGCAGCCCGGCAAAGGATGCGCTGTCGCCCAGCGAGACGATCAGCAGCAACACCCCCGCGAACAGCCCCGCAAAGGCGATCACATAGCGGATGAATGTGCCGTACTGCGCCCGCCGCGAATAGGTGGGACGCCGGTTAGCGGGCGGCGCCATGCCGGCCATACTCCCTGAACCCGGCGCCGGGCCGGAACCCGATGTTGCCAGGCAGCTTCATTCAGGCGGTCATCAGCACGCCGCGGTAGATCGGGTCTTCCATCGCGCGGCCGGTGCCGAGCGCGACGCAGGACAGCGGATCTTCCGCGATGCTGACCGGCAGGCCGGTTTCTTCGCGCAGGAAATCATCCAGCCCGTGGATCAGCGCGCCGCCGCCGGTCAGGACGATGCCCTGATCGACGATATCGGCGGCGAGTTCCGGCGCGGTGTTTTCCAGCGCAATCCGCACGCCTTCGACGATCGCACCGATCGGTTCGGACAGCGCTTCGGCGATGTTGGCCTGGGTGATCGAGATTTCCTTGGGCACGCCGTTGACCAGGTCGCGGCCCTTGATCTGGATGGTTTCACCCACGCCATCGGCCGGAACTACGGCGGTGCCGTAATCCTTCTTGATCCGTTCCGCTGTGGCTTCACCGATCAGCAGGTTGTGATGGCGGCGCACATAGGAAACGATCGCTTCGTCCATCTTGTCCCCGCCGACGCGAACCGAGGTGGTATAGGCGAGGCCGCGCAGCGAAAGCACAGCAACTTCGGTGGTGCCGCCGCCGATATCGACCACCATCGAGCCGACCGGTTCGGTCACCGGCATGTCGGCACCAATCGCGGCGGCCATCGGTTCAAGGATCAGGTAAACCTGGCTGGCCCCGGCATTGCTGGCCGCATCGCGGATCGCGCGGCGTTCCACCGAGGTGCTGCCCGAGGGCACGCAGATCACGATTTCCGGCGGCGAGAACATGCTGGTGCGCTTGCCGTTCACCTTGCGGATGAAATGCTTGATCATTTCTTCGGCGATTTCGATGTCGGCAATCACGCCGTCGCGCAGCGGGCGGATCGCTTCGATGCTGTCGGGGGTCTTGCCCATCATCATCTTTGCATCGTCGCCCACAGCCTTGACGCGCTTCACCCCGTTGATCGTTTCGATCGCCACGACCGACGGTTCATTGAGGACGATCCCACGGTCCTGGACATAGACCAGCGTATTGGCCGTCCCAAGGTCGATCGCCATGTTCTGGGAACCGAATTTGAAGAATCGCGACAGGAACGAAGCCATTGAATATTCCGTATATATCTCAGCTACTTAGCGCACCTTTCAGCGCGCCCGCAAGCCGGGTGTTGACCGTGGAAGGCGCCCCATTAGCAGGGGCGTCACGCAAAGGCCAAAAAATTGTGCGAAATCCGTGGGGATTACATGCTGCTGGCCTCGAATTTCTCCCGCCTCATCGCTAGGTGTCACGCGTGCCGATAATTCGCCGCCTGCCTGAAAATCTCGTCAACCGCATCGCCGCCGGCGAAGTGGTGGAGCGGCCTGCCTCGGCGCTGAAGGAACTGGTCGAAAATTCGATCGATGCCGGGGCACGGCAGATCACGGTAAAGCTCTCCGGCGGCGGGCTCGACGGGATCGAAGTGACCGATGACGGTTGCGGGATGAGCGCGGCGGACATGGCCCTGGCGCTGGAGCGCCATGCCACGTCCAAGCTGCCCGATGAACATATCGAACTGGTCGCCTCGCTGGGGTTTCGCGGCGAAGCCTTGCCCTCGATTGCCAGCGTATCGCGCCTGACCCTGGAAAGCCGGGTGCGCGGGGCGGAAAGCGGGTGGCGGCGGGTGGTCGATCACGGCACTGTGCAGGGCGAAGGCCCCGCCGCGCTGCCACCGGGCACGCGGATCCGGGTCGAGGATCTGTTCGGCAAAGTCCCCGCGCGGCGCAAGTTCCTGCGCTCTGCCCGCAGCGAATATGCCGCCTGCCTCGATGTGGTGCGGCGGCTCGCCATGGCCCGGCCAGAGCTTGGCTTTGTGCTGGAACACGATGGCCGCCGCGTGCTGGCGGTGCAGCCGGGGGATGCGCTGGCCAGCCGCGTGGCGCAACTGGTTGCGCGCGAACTGGCGGATGACGGGGTGGCGATCGAGCTGGAGCGCGGGTCTGCGCGGCTGACGGGTGTGGCCGGGCTCCCCACCTTCAACCGCGGGGTCGCCGATCACCAGTACCTGTTCGTGAATGGCCGCCCGGTGAAGGACCGGCTGCTGGTGGGCGCGGTGCGCGGGGCCTATGCCGATATGCTGGCGCGTGATCGCCACGCCGTGCTGGCGCTGTTTCTGGATGTCCCGCCCGAGGAAGTGGACGTCAACGTCCACCCCGCCAAGACCGAGGTCCGCTTTCGCGATCCGGCCTTCGTGCGCGGGTTCATCGTATCGGGCCTGCGTCATGCGCTGGAAGGGGCAGGACAGCGCAGCGCGCAGGCTCCGGCGGCGCCCGCCATGGCCAACTGGCAGGCCGAACCGATCACCCGCTTTGGCGAAGCGGCCCCGGCGCTGTCATCGCTGTTCGCGCGCGAATATGGGCGCGATAACAATAGCCTGCGCGATGCCGGGCAAGTTTGGCGCGGACACGAAGCGGCGCTGATGGCGCCCCCCGCTGGCCGCGCCGAAGCAGTGGAGGAAGCGCCCGCACCCGCCGCGCAGCACCCGCTGGGGGTGGCGCGCGGACAAGTCGCCGGAACCTATATCGTGGCCGAGGCGGAGGACGGACTGGTGCTGGTCGATCAGCACGCCGCGCACGAACGGCTGGTGCTCGAACGGCTCAAGGCGGCCGGGGCGCAGGGCAAGATGGCGGCGAGCCAGGCGCTGCTGCTGCCCGAAGTGGTCGAACTGGACGAGCCCGATTGCGACCGGCTGGAAAGCGCAGCTGCGGGCTTTGCGGAATATGGTCTGGTGCTCGAACGGTTCGGCCCCACCGCCATGCTGGTGCGTGCGGTGCCGTCGGTGCTGGGCAAAGGCGATGTCCAGGCGCTGGTGCGCGACGTGGCCGACGATCTGGCCCAGAACGGCGCGGCCTTGCTGCTGGGCGAACGGCTCGATCTGGTGCTCGCGACGATGGCCTGCCACGGATCGGTGCGGGCCGGGCGGGTGCTGTCCGTCGCGGAAATGAACGCCCTGCTACGCGAAATGGAAGTGACCCCGCGATCCGGCCAGTGCAACCACGGGCGGCCGACCTGGGTCAAGCTGGCGCATAGGGATATCGAGAAGCTGTTCGGGCGGAAGTAGGTTTTTTGCGCGGTGTAGTGCCTTACCGCATTACCCCTCCGTCAGCCCTGCGGGCTGCCACCTCCCCAAATGCGCTTCACGAATTTGGGAAGGACCTTGATAGCCGCAAAAGATCCTTCCCATTTTTGGCGAAGGCCACAAATGGGAAGGTGGCATTTGCGCTAGCAAATGACGGAGGGGTTTTCCGCCCTCTCGCCCAAACTTAACCCTCAGCCCCGCACCCGGATCAGCCCGATCGACTGCATCGTGCAAACCAGCACCCCGTCCTGGTTGAACACCCGCACCGCCGATTGAAAGCTGCCCATTTCGGGCCGCGACTGGCTTTGCTTCTTGCTCAGCAGTTCGGTTTCCACCCGCAGCACGTCGCCCGGATAGACCGGCTTCAGCCAGCGCAATTCATCCAGCCCGGGTGAGCCGAGCCCGGCCTGTTTGCGTTCGGTGATATTGTCCACCAACATCCGCATCACCATGGCGCAGGTGTGCCAGCCGCTGGCGCTGATCCGGCCAAAATGGGTTTGCGCAGCGGCTTCGTCGGACAGGTGGAAGGGCTGGGGATCGTACTTCGAAGCGAACTCGATCACTTCGTCGCGGGTTACTTCGTAGCGGCCGAAGCTGGCCTTGGCGCCGATTTCCAGATCCTCGAAATAGACCAGCCCGTCACCCATCGCTCAATTCCCCAGTTTCAGCTTTGCAAACAGCGTATAGCCCATTGGCGACTGGCCATAGGCCGCGTCAAGCGCGCTGGGTTTGGCGTAGGCGTTGCCGCTGCCCCCCAGCGCCAGCTCGAACGGACCCATGGGAATGCGCCGGGCATAGCCAAGCTGGAACTTTGTGACCCGGAACGCCACATCATGCAGCGGATCGTGGTGATCGGGGAACAGCTCGTCGTTGTTCACGTTCTCGATCCGGCCGAACAGGGTGTTGGCCTGGTCGATGTTCCAGTTTGCCTCGCCCAGCCAGGCGGTCAGGGTATCGCCGGGCACGCGCTTTTTCGCGCTAAAGGCCGCCATCAGGCTCAGCCCGCCCCGGTCGGCATAGTGCGCCGAGGCGGTAAAGCGGTGCTCGTTCTCGCCCGGATGCAGGCTTTCAGGCTGCTTCATTGCGCCATAGCTGGCCTGCAGCGACCAGTTCGGGCTGGGGTTGAGCGTGGCCCTGACCGACCAGCTGTCGAGCTTCGGCGTCTCGATGTTCCAGCGCTGCTCATCGGGTTCGGCCCCGCGAAAGGCGCTCGCCTCCAGCTGCCAGGTCTTTGCCGCATAGCCGGCGGTGACCACGCCATAGGTGATGTGGGTCGAATCGAACCAGTGGTGGGTGATCGGCGGTTCGGGGTTATAGCTGGCCGAAGCGCGGTGCATGAACGCGCTGGGGCCCAGCGCCGGTTCGCCCACCGGCCCGCCATAGAGGAACACCTTGCCCGCCCCGGCGTTCACGTCCACCCGCGCGGCGAGTTCCATGAACAGGTCGTGCGGGTGCTGGCGGTCGACCAGCGGCTCTCCGCCCGCCGTCTCGCCCGTGGCAAACAGGTTGGGATAGCCGACCGCGTCCATTGCCGGTTCCAGGCTGAGCATCGATTTGAGCTGGACCCGGCCCCACGAGGTGTCGCGCTGGGCCATCAGCATGGCCATCGAGGTGGCGTAGACCTTGTCATCCCCGCGCGGGCCGGAATGGTCGGTGTACTGCGTGCTGACCGCGCCATGCGCCATCAGCATCCAGTCGCCGCTCATCAGATGCAGGCCCTTACGGTGCATACCGCCGTATCGGCCATCCTCCCAGAACGGCAGCCGCGACGTCCCTGAGCCTTCGGAGGGAGTGCATTTACTCGGGATCATCAGATCGCTGGCGCCCTCGGGATCGCTGTAGTCTGGAGCGAGCACGCGCCCGCATTGTTCGGTGGCCTCACTTGCGGCCATGGCGCCATGGTCCATCCCCTGCATGTCGTGCATCGAATGGTCCTGCGCGAGAGCAGGGGTAACGGTAATCGCGGCGCCGATCAGCGCCGGTATTGCTATGTATTTCATGATCTTGTCCTGATAGCTGAGCTTGAACTGCGCCCACCTTCGGGACGCAAGCTTGAGCGATCAGGTGCGGGGCGGGGGCACTTCCGGCCCGGCACGGGCCTGGGTGAGCGCTTTCACGGGCAGGGGTTCCGGAACCATGCCGATCAGCGCTTCCGGCTCGGCCGGACAGGGCAGCGCCTGCCACATGGCGACACAGCCAATGCACTGGTGCTGGAACGGTGCCTGCTGATGATCCGGCTGTGGATCAGCGGGCGGTGCCTCATGACAGCCGGGCATGGCCGCCGTTTCAGCCTTGGGCGCGCTCATTGCCGGCATGGTCGCTGCGGGCAGCGCCAGCAAGGCGATCAGCAGGGCCATGAGCAAACGGTGCAGCATGGTCCCGCCTTACCAGCCTAAACGTTGAATTTGAAGTGCATGACGTCGCCGTCCTGCACGACATATTCCTTGCCTTCCTGCCGCAGCTTGCCCGCTTCCTTGGCCGCGTTTTCGCCGCCCAGCCCGATGAAATCGGCATAGGCGATGGTTTCGGCGCGGATGAAGCCGCGTTGCATGTCGCTGTGGATCTCGCCCGCCGCATCGGGGGCCTTGGCACCCTGATGCACGGTCCAGGCGCGGGCCTCCTTGGGGCCGACGGTGAAGAAGGTGATCAGGTGGAGCAGGTCATAGCCCGAGCGGATCACGCGGGCGAGGCCGGTTTCGTGGAGGCCCATTTCCTCCAGGAACACCATCCGGTCCTCTGCTTCCATCCCCACCAGCTCGCTTTCGATCGCGGCGGAAACGATCACGGCATTGGCGCCTTCGGCCTTGGCCTTGTCAAACACGCGGGCGGAGAAGGCATTGCCATTGGCGGCGCTTTCTTCCTCGACGTTGCAGACATAGAGCACCGGCTTGGCGGTGAGCAGCTGGGCCTGATTGAACACCCGCAGCTCTTCCTCGTCGCTCGGCCGGGCGAGCCGCGCGGGCTTGCCATCGCGCAGCAGATCGAGCGCGGGCTGGAGCACCGCGGCGATCAGCTTGTTTTCCTTGTCCCCCTGCGCGGCTTTTTTCTGGGCGGCGGGAACGCGCTTTTCCAGGCTTTCGAGGTCAGACAGCATCAGTTCGGTTTCGACCGTTTCCGCGTCAGAGATCGGATCGACCTTGTTGTCGACATGCTGGATGTCGTCGTTCTCAAAGCAGCGCAGCACGTGGACGATCGCGTCCACCTCGCGGATGTTGCCCAGGAACTGGTTGCCCAGCCCTTCGCCCTTGCTGGCCCCGCGGACCAGCCCGGCGATGTCGACGAATCCCAGCTGGGTCGGGATGATCTTCTGGCTGCCGGCGATTTCGGCCAGCTTGTCCAGCCGCGGATCAGGCACGCCGACGTTGCCGACGTTCGGTTCGATCGTGCAGAACGGATAATTCGCCGCCTGCGCCGCCTGCGTTTCAGTCAGCGCGTTGAACAGCGTCGATTTGCCGACGTTGGGCAGGCCAACGATCCCGCAACGAAATCCCATAACTTACTCCGGAAACAGCTTTGACGCGGCCCATAGCGGGGGCAGCGCGGTTTGGCGAGGGGCTAGAGCGCGGAGAGCCAGGCGGCGGTCTGGCCAGGGCTCGTCATGCGCAGCACCGTGCCGCCAAATCCGGCGAGCGCCGCGGCATTGCGCGCGCGCCAGCTGCTGCGGAATGCGGCGATATAGTGCAGGAATTCAAGGTTCAGCCGCTCCGGGCACCCCTCGGTCATGTCGGGGCGGGCCACGCCCCGGTACTGCCACCAGCGCTTCAGCGCGCGGCCCAGACACAGCCAGGTCGGGTAATCGAGCCAGACCACCGTATCGGCGCGCTCCAGCCGCATCGGCAGAACAGAGCCATAGTTGCCATCGATGATCCAGCGTTCCTGCGCCAGCACCCCCGCCAGCTCGGCGCGGCCCTCGTCGCGGTCGCGCTCGACCCAGCCGGGCAGCCAGTGCATCCGGTCGAGATGGAACAGCGGCAGGCCCGTGCGCCCCGCGAGCTGGTGCGACAGGGTAGATTTGCCCGCCCCGGGGGAACCGATCACCAGCACGCGTTGCATCGCGCACCCATAGCCGGTTCACACGCCGCTGGCGAGACGGCGGGCTTTCACTGAAATTTCAGCCCTTGGCGCTATGCAGGCGGCAATGAAACGCCTGTCCCGCCTTGCCCTGCCGCTGATCGGCGCGGCGCTGTTGTCTGCTTGCAGCACCAGCCCGGCGGAGCATTTCACCATGGCGCAGGAAGCCTTTGCCAAGGAAGACTATTTCACCAGCAAGACCGAGCTGGGCCAGGCATTGAAAGACGATCCGCGCAACCGCGACATGCTGTGGCTGCTGGCCCGCACCCAGCTGCTGCTGGGCGATGGGGAGGGTCTGCAAAACGCGGTGGAGCGGCTGCGTGCGATCGGGGTGAAGGATCCGGCGCTGTTGTGGATGGAAGCCGAAGCGCTGTTGCTGCGCGGGCGGGGCGAAGAAGCTGTGGCGCTGCTGGGCGCTGAAAACACCCCCGACGCCTGGCGTATCCGTGCGGCGCACCGGGTGGCTCAGCAGGATACCGAAGGCGCACTGGCCGCCTTTCGCAGCGGTCTGGCGGCGGGCGGGAACTATCGGCTCAGCCTTGATTTCACGCGCTTCCTGATCGGCTCGGGCGATCTGGCCGGGGCAAGCACGCAGTTTGACGTGATCCGCAAGGCCCAGCCCAATGCGCTGGCCACCCTGATGACTGGCGGGATGCTGTCGGAAAAGTATGGCCGCCGCGACCTGGCCTTCAAATATTACCAGAGCGCCGCCACGCGCTATCCCTTCCGGGCCGAACCGCTGGTCGCGCTGGGCACCCTGCATGACTTTGCCGGCAAAGTTCCCGAAGCCGCAGCCTTTGCCGAAGCGGCGGCAAAGATCGCGCCGGGCGATCCGGCGGTGCGGGAATTGCTACTGACGATCTATTCCGAACAGGGCAAATGGCAGAAGATCACCGATCTGCTGCAAGGCGACGAGGCGGAACTTGACCCGACCACCGGGGAAGGGCTCAAATATGCGGAGGCCCTGCTGCGGATCGGGCGGACCGAACAGGCCCGCGCGATGTTCACCAAGGCGCTGCAGGCCCAGCCGCAGAACCGGTTCGTGCGGATGATGCTGGCCGAAACGCTGATCGCCACGGGCGAGGCCGACAGCGCCTATCAGACCATGCTGCCCGCGATCAGCGGCCCCTTTGCCGGACGGCGCGAGCTGGAGCTGGCGGCGCAGGCGGCAAAGGCGGCAGGGGATCCGGCGGCGGCGGAAATTGACACCCGGCTCGCCTCCCGCGAATTTGCCGAGCAGGAACGTCTGTCAGGCCAGGCCCAGGGTGCGGAATTTCGCAAGGATCCGGCGGCTGCGCTGCAATTCTACCTGCAACTGGCGCGGTTCGGGTCTGATCCGGAACTGGCGCGCCGCACGGTGCTGGCCGCCAGCGATGCCGGGCAGCATGATCTGGCCCTGGCAACGGCAGACAAGGCGCTGGCGGGCGATCCCGACAATGCCGAACTGATGTATGCCGCCGCCTATGCCCGGGTCAAAGCCGGGCGGGACGGTACCCGCGCTCAGGCCCTGATCGCGCGCGCGCTCAGCTTTGATTCGCTCAACCAGTCCTATCTGGCGCTTCAGAAAAAAGCGAAGGCCGCCGCCGGTTAACCCGGCGACGGCCTGTTGCTGACTTTCGGGACCAGAAAGTCGGGAACGCTTTAGGCGCGGCGCTGACGGCGGCGCGCGGCGCCAACACCGATCAGACCCAGACCGAGCAGGCCCAGCATGCCGGGTTCCGGAACCGAAGTGCCGCCCGAGGTGGTGGTGGTGCCGCCCGAAGTCGTGGTGGTGGTGCCGCCCGAGGTCGTGGTGGTGCCGCCCGAAGTGGTGGTCGTGCCGCCCGAAGTGGTGGTCGTGCCGCCCGAGGTGGTGGTGGTGCCACCCGAAGTCGTGGTGGTGGTGCCGCCGCAATAGGACGAACCGGTCGAGTCACCGCAGTTGCAGTAGTGCTTGTGGCGCAGCTGCGCCGAAGCCGGAGCCGAGATGGCGGTGGCGCTGGCGAGAGCGGTGAGCAGGATCAGAGTGCGCTTCATGGTCATTTACCCCCGTTAGGATGATCAAGGTTGACACCGTTCTTCGCAATCGCCGTGCCAAATGCCGATTTGTGCGGGATGTGGTGGTTAACGGGCATTCCGGCGTGCGCGCCTTGTAAAATCATCCGACAGAATTCGTGGTTAATCCGCGCCTCTGGATAATGCCCAGCAGCCCTCGCGCTGCGCGGCAAGATTGGTTAAGCCTGCGTCATGCGCTGCGCACCTGTCCTGATTGCCCTGTTGATCCTGGCAGCCTGTCAACGCCCTGATCCGGCGGCAAAACAGGCAGAGGCGGCACAGGCGCTGGTGCAGCGGCAATCGGGGCGGGTGCTGGAACTGCTCAGCGGCGATCATTCCCCCGAAGCCGAACGGCTGAAGGCCACGGCGCGGCTGCAACTGAACGATCTGGGGGCGGCGGCGGAGCATCTGGATGCGGGAATCGCCGCAGGCGGCAGCGCGGCGGTCTATGCCGACTATGCGCGGCTGGAACTGATCCGCGGCGATCTGGCCCGCGCCGAAGCGATGCAGGCCAAGTCCGAACAGGGAGGCGATACCGGCTTGGCGACTTTGCTGACCGGCGGCGAAATCGCACTCGCCCGCAAGCAGCCGGACCGCGCGCTGGGTTATTTCGACCGTGCGGCCGCGCTCTATCCCGATAACCTGGCGGTGCTGAGCAACCGCGCCCAAAGCTTGGCCGAACTTAGCCGGTGGAGCGAACTGGCGCCGCTCATAACAGAGCTGGAACGGCGCTTGCCGGATGATCCGGAAGTTGCCGCCTTGCGCCAGCGCCTGGTGCTGCGCCGCTAATCCTGCTGACGCAGCGCTACTTCGTTCATGAAACGGGCGTCATCGCCCTTGGCCAGCCAGTCAGCCTCGGCAGAGATAGCGCCCAGCATGTCGGCGAGCGGATCGAGTTCGGACTTGGCATAGTTGCCCAGCACGTGGCCGGTAACCCGGTCCTTGTGACCGGGATGTCCGATCCCCAGCCGGACGCGCCTGAAATCGGGGCCAAGGTGCTGATCGATCGAGCGCAGGCCATTGTGCCCGGCGGTGCCGCCGCCGCGTTTTACCTTGACCTTGAACGGGGCCAGATCAAGCTCGTCATGGAACACGGTCAGGGCATCGACACCCAATTTGTAGAACCGCAGCGCTTCGTCCACGGCGCGGCCGCTTTCGTTCATGTAGGTGGCGGGCTTCAGCAGCAGCACCTTGTCGCCGCCGATCCGGCCTTCCTGCAGCCAGCCCTGGAACTTCTTCTGGACCGGGCCAAAGCCATGGACGTCGGCCAGGGTATCGCAAATCATGAAGCCCACATTGTGCCGGTGCATGGCATATTGCGGACCCGGATTGCCAAGGCCGACCCAAAGCTGCACGCGCTTCCTCCCAATACAAAGCCGGGCCGCATCGCTGCGGCCCGGCCTGTGATGGGGCGGTGAACCGCCCCGGTCAACCGATCAGCTTAGCCTTCGGCCTTGCTGTTATCGCCTTCTTCGCTGCGCAGACCCGAAGGGGCAACGATGGTGGCGATGGTGAAGTCACGATCGGTAATCGCGCTGGCCGAACCGGCCGGCAGCGAAACGTGGCTGATGTGGATCGAATCGCCCACTTCGAAGCCGGTGACGTCGATCATGATGTCGTCGGGGATCTTGTCCGCTTCGCAGACCAGTTCCAGTTCGTGACGTACGATGTTGAGCACTCCGCCGCGCTTGAGGCCCGGCGAGGCTGCTTCGTTGATGAACTTGACCGGCACTTCCACGTGAACCTTGGCATTGGCCGACAGGCGCAGGAAGTCCGCATGCAGCGGGCGATCGGAGACGGGATGAAAGGCAACGTCCTTGGGCAGGGTCTTCACAACCTTGCCGCCGACTTCGATCTCGACGACCGAGTTCAGGAAGTGGCCAGTGCCCAGCTGCTTGCGCAGCAGCTTTTCCTCAACGTGGATCGCGAGGGGCTCTTCATTGCCACCATAGATAACGGCGGGGACGCGGCCTTCACGACGCAGTGCACGGGAGGCTCCCTTGCCTGCCTGTGTCCGCGTCTCGGCCGGCAGGTGCAGCGTATCGCTCATTGCATGTGCCTTTCAAAACGGATGCTTCAACTGTTATCGCGCCACGCCTCCAGGGATGACCATGCACGCGAAGGGCGGGCCGTTAGCGGCAATGCGGCAGAAATGCAACCTTATTGCAGCCGCGTCACCCGATAACCCGCACCCGCCAGCATCGCGGGCAGGCCATCGGGCCCGGCCAGATGCGCCGTGCCGACCGCCACGAACGGCCGCTGCCCCCGGCGCAGCATGGCATAGAGCCGCCCGGTCCAGGCCTTGTTGCGGCCCACCAGCAGCGCTGCGCGCAGTTCGGGATCGGCCAGCAGGCCGCCCTGGGTCTCACGCGCCAGAGCCTCGACATCGCCCTTGGCCCAGGCCTGCCGCAGTGCGCGGCTTTCGCGCTCGTTCTGTTCGCGGCTGGAGCCGACCACCGCGGCCAGCAGATCGCGCTGTTCCGCCTCGGGCAGGGCATCGAAGATCTTGAGCTGGGTATCCGCGCCTTCGAATTCCTCGACCGGGCGGCTGCCCGCAGCCTGCGCCACTGCCCGGTCAACGCCGTTCCCGCCTTTGCTGCCAGTGGCTTGCTGTGCAGCCTGAGCCAGGATCAGCGCCGCGGACCAGGTTTCCTGCCGGGCCAGAGTTGTTTCATCGATCCGGTAGCTTTTCAGATAGCGGTCATAATTCGCCAGTGCCTGCGGCGGGACGCGGCTGCGCAGCGGCACGGCGTCCGGCGCGGTGCCCAGTGCGGCAAAGGCCATGGCGATTGCCGCCGTATCGTCGATTGCCGCCACTTCCAGCACCACCCGGTCAGCCTGCGCCAGCGCCGCGTCAACTTTGGCGGAGCGCCAGTCCACCGGGCGTTCGAGCGCGTGGATCGTGCCCAGCAGCCAGGCGCGCTGGCCGCCCGGGCCATCGACCTGCCACAGCGCCGGGGTAACCTTTTCCGGCGGCTGGCAGGCGCTGAGCAGCAGCACTGCCAGCGCGGCGCAGGCCCTATTGAAGCCGCGCACTCTGCACCCCGGCCTTGGCGAGCTGATCCTGCACCGAACCCTTGCCGCCCAGATGGCCTGCACCCACTGCGACGAACACCGTGCCCGGCCGATCGAGCCGCGTCTTGATCCAGCGCGCCCAGGCCTTGTTGCGGTTGATCAGCAGCGCGTCGATCATCGCCGGGTCGTCCTCCTCGGCGTTCATCAGCTCGGCCAGCCTGGCCGCATCGCCGCGTTGCCAGGCGGCAACCATCTCGCCCACGTCCTTGTCCAGACTGGGCAGGGCGGCGATCACTTCGAACAGATAGGCTTTCTGCACCTTGCGCGGAAAGGCATCGAACAGCGAGAGCTGGTAATCGAGCGTTTCCAGCCCGATCCGGGGGTGGCCCTTGGCCTTGTTCTGCTCGGCCAGGGTCGCCTCGGCACCGCTTTCCAGATCATAGCCTTTCAGCTGCAAAGGCATGGTCGCCAGCACCACCGCGGCGTACCACGGCTTGAACCGGTCAAACGCGGTGACCGGCAGGCCGAACTGCTTCATCGTCGCGTCGTATTTCAGGCGCTCCTTGTAAGTCAGCATCGCGCGCAGCTGCTGGCCCTTGGGCAGCATCGCGCGTTTCATCACCACGGCCTGTTGGTCGCTTTGCACGACCTCGGGGATTTCGGTGACCAGTTCCCCGGCTTCGGCAAAGGCGCTGGCGAGCTTGCCGTCGAACCACTGGACGCCCTTGGGCAGCAGGTGGATCGTGCCGAACAGGTAGATCGTGGTGTCCGCATCCGCCACCTTCCACAGCGCCGGGCGGGCCAGCCCCGGATCGGGCACGGCAACCACGGCCTGCGGCGCGGGCAGGCTCTGCTGGGCCGGGGCGGGGCCCGCCAGCAGGGCAAGGACAAGCGCACAGGGCGCAGCGACAGAGCGGAACAGCGCGTTCATCCGCCCCCTATACCGCAGCTTTCCGGTCCGTCGATGAACGAAAGCGGATATTGACCGGTTAAGGCCGCTGCGCCAAAGGCCGAGGCCATGAGCCAGACCACTCAGCCGCTTGCTTTCCAGGACATGATCCTGCGCCTCCACAATTACTGGAGCGCGCAGGGCTGCCTTATCCTGCAACCCTATGACATGCGCGTGGGCGCGGGCACGTTCCACCCGGCCACCACCCTGCGCAGCCTGGGCCCGGAACGCTGGAACGCCGCCTATGTCCAGCCCAGCCGCCGGCCCACCGACGGCCGCTATGGCGAAAACCCCAACCGGCTGCAGCATTATTACCAGTATCAGGTGATCATGAAGCCCAGCCCTGAAAACTTTCAGGAACTGTATCTGGGCAGCCTGTTCGAAATCGGCATCGACCCGCTGCTGCACGACATCCGCTTTGTCGAGGATGACTGGGAAAGCCCCACGCTGGGCGCCTGGGGCTTGGGCTGGGAAGTGTGGTGCGACGGGATGGAAGTCAGCCAGTTCACCTATTTCCAGCAGATGGGCGGGTTCGATTGCAAGCCGGTGGCGGGCGAGCTGACCTATGGTCTGGAACGCCTCGCGATGTACATCCAGGGCGTCGACAACGTCTATGACCTGCGTTTCAACACTGCCGGGGTCTCCTATGGCGAGGTGTTCCTGAAGAACGAGCAGGAAATGTCGAAGTACAACTTCGAGATTGCCGATACCGACAGCCTGTTCCGGGGCTTTCAGGCCGCCGAGGCCGAATGCCAGCGCTGCATCGCTGCCGACATTCCGCTTGCCGCCTATGATCAGGCGATCGAGGCCAGCCACCTGTTCAACCTGCTGCAGGCGCGCGGCGTGATCTCTGTCCAGGAACGCGCCAGCTACATGGGCCGCGTACGCGATCTGGCCAAGGGTTCGGCGCAGGCCTGGATTCACAAGAATGAAGCCCAGTGGGCGAAGGACTATCCGGAGTGGACACTATGAGCGGCGCACAATTCCTCCCCGAAACGGGGAGGGGGACCATCCCGGGCTCGTTCCGGGATGGTGGAGGGGCACGTGCCGTGTCGCGCTCCATCTCCGCGTCAGGAAAACCAGCCTGTGCCCCTCCACCATGCTGCGCATGGTCCCCCTCCCCTGAAGGGGAGGAACAGGCATGAGCCACTTCCTCCTCGAACTCCGCTGCGAAGAAATCCCGGCCCGGATGCAGGCCGGGGCGCGCGCCGATCTGGAAAAGCTGTTCCGCAAGGAAATGGACGCTGCCGGTGTTACGCTGGGCGCGCTGACCGTCTGGTCCACGCCGCGCCGTCTCGCGCTGATTGCGCGCGATCTGCCGCTGGCAACTGCGGCCGTGTCTGAAGAGCTCAAGGGCCCGCGCGTTGGTGCGCCGCCGCAGGCGCTGGAAGGGTTCCTGCGCAAGACCGGGCTGAGTGCCGATCAGCTGACCGAGCGCGACGGCGTGCTCTATGCCGTGACAGAAAAGCCGGGCCGCGCCACCGCCGAGGTTCTGGCCGAAGCGATCCCCGCAATCGTCCGCCAGTTTCCCTGGCCCAAGAGCCAGCGCTGGGGCACGGCATCGCTGCGCAGCGAAAGCCTGCGCTGGGTGCGCCCGCTGTCGGGCATCGTCGCCATCCTGGGCGAGGATCTGGTGGCGTGCGAAGTGGGCGGGGTGCACTCGGGCTATGCCACGCGCGGCCACCGCTTCCACGCGCCCGGCGAAATCACCATCGGCGGCGCGCATGACTATGCGCAGAAGCTGCGTCTGGCCCATGTGATCGTCGATCACACCGAACGGCAGGACCTGATCCGCGACCGTGCCAAGGCGGCTGCCGAGGCCGAGGGGCTGGTGCTGGTCGAGGACGAAGGACTGGTGATCGAGAATGCCGGCCTGACCGAATGGCCGGTGCCCTTGCTCGGCCGGTTCGACCCCGCGTTCCTCGATGTTCCGCCCGAAGTGATCCAGCTGACCGCGCGGACCAACCAGAAGTATTTCGTCTGCAACGATAGCGCGGGCAAGCTGGCCAACGCCTTCGTCTGCAGCGCCAATGTGGTGGCCAGCGATGACGGGGCGGAGATCGTGAATGGCAACCGCAAGGTGCTAGCTGCGCGTTTGAGCGATGCTCGGTTCTTCTGGGAACAGGACCGCAAGGTTGCTCTGGAGGATCAGGCGAAGAAACTGGCGCGGATTACCTTCCATGAGAAGCTGGGCACTGTCGCCGACAAGGTTGAGCGGGTGGCCAAGCTGGCCGAATGGCTGGCGAGCGAAGGCATCGTCCCGAACTGCGATCCGGCGCTGGCACGGCAGGCGGCGGAGCTGTGCAAGGCCGATCTCGTCACCGAAATGGTCGGCGAGTTCCCCGAATTGCAGGGCCTGATGGGCGGCTACTACGCCCGCGCCGAGGGTCTGCCCGACGCCGTGGCCGACGCGATCCGCGATCACTACAAGCCGGTTGGGCAGGGGGATGATGTCCCGGCCGTGCCGGTGACGGTGGCGGTGAGTTTGGCGGATAAGCTGGATACGCTGCTTGGGTTTTTTTCAGTCAATGAAAAGCCAACCGGGTCAAAAGATCCGTTCGCACTCAGACGAGCGGCACTCTCTGTTATTTCTTTGCTACAGTCGAACGATATTCGCTTGTCACTCATGCCTTTAATTTTGATGGCTAGCCGCGAAAGTGTGACAGGGTTTGCAAATCAGCCATTCATACTTGAACATGCTGCCTTAGCATCGTTTTATGATCGCAATTTCGGTGAATTGGAAATTTGCTCGCCGAGTATTCTTTCAGGAAACGGTCTTTCTCTTCTCGACTTCTTCGCAGACCGCCTCAAAGTCCAGCAACGCGAAGCAGGCGTCCGTCACGACCTGATCGATGCCGTCTTCGCACTCGGCGGGGAGGACGATCTCGTCCGCCTGCTCGCCCGCGTCCGTGCGCTGCAGGCCTTCATCGGCACCGAGGACGGCACCAACCTGCTGGCAGGCTACAAGCGCGCTGCGAATATCCTCAAGAAGGAAGGTCATGAAACCGCCTCCATTCGTGTCGAGCGTAGTCGAGGCACGGAGAGCGGCATTGCGGCTTCGCTCGATGCGAACGGGGAAGGGAATGGGGAAGGTGCGATTCAACTTTCCTACACGCCCGAAAAGGCAGAAAAGGCATTGATCGACGCGCTGGACGCGGCCGGGCCGCAGGCTGCTGCGGCGGTGGCGGCGGAGGATTTTGCCGGGGCCATGGTGGCGCTGGCCAGCCTGCGCGGGCCGATTGACACGTTTTTCGAGGATGTGACGGTCAACGATGCTGACCCTGCCAAACGCCTGTACCGCCTCGGCCTGCTCGCCCGGTTCCGCGCTGCGGTTCACGGCGTCGCGGACTTTTCGCGGATCGAGGGGTAGGGCGGGGTTCTGCCCATACCCCAACCCCGTCACCCTGAACTCGTTTCAGGGTCCATCAGGCCGTTTGACCAAAGCGCCGTTGCACGGGCAAACCGCGAGGTTTGGGCGCTCTCGACCAAGCTATGGCTGTGCGGCGCGATGGACCCTGAAACAAGTTCAGGGTGACGCCTTTGGACGCAAGGCCACGGCTGCTTCCCCCCGAAATGGCGGTGTTTGGCCAGCATTCGCCCCCAAAAACCGCCCAAAAAGCGCAATGTGTCACCTTTTCCGACACAAACCACTGCAAAACAACGGCAATCCACCCGGACAGGGTGTAACCCTGGTGTCACCTTGTCACCCCTGTTGTCACGCAGCCACAACTGGCCCGTCATCCGTGTTGCACCGCACAAAAAAGCTGACAGCGCCCGCCGTGCCCTCTAGGGGCCGAACTACACCGGCACACGATTCGTCGGTTCCTGGAAATGGCGGTTTCCCGTGACTTCATACGTATTCACTTTCGGCGGTGGTGTAGGCAGCTCTGACCCGCGTTCGCGCGACAAGACGATTGTCGGCGGCAAGGGCGCGAACCTTGCGGAAATGGCCGGGATCGGCCTGCCGGTGCCTCCCGGGTTTACGATCACGACCGAGGAATGTGTCCGCTATCTGGCGGAAGGGGGTGACTTCTCGGCAGAGGTTCAGGCCGAAGTCGCCAAAGCGCTGGGCCATATCGAAAGCGCGGTGGGCAAGAAGTTTGGCGACGCTGCCGATCCGCTGCTCGTCTCGGTCCGTTCCGGCGCGCGGGTGTCGATGCCGGGGATGATGGATACGGTGCTCAACCTCGGGCTCAACGACGCCACGGTTGAGGGGCTGGCCGCCAGTTCGGGCGACGAACGCTTCGCCTGGGATAGCTACCGCCGCTTCATCCAGATGTATTCGGACGTCGTGCTGGGGCTGAACCACCACGCCTTCGAAGACGCGCTGGAGATCGCCAAGGAAGATCAGGGTTACTACGCCGACGTCGAAATGCAGGCCTCGGACTGGCAGGCGCTGGTGGCCGAATACAAAGGGATCGTCGCGGACGAACTCGGCCGCCCGTTCCCGCAGGACGTTCATGAACAGCTGTGGGGCGCGATCCGCGCGGTGTTTGACAGCTGGGATTCGGACCGCGCCAAGGTCTATCGCCGGCTCAACGACATTCCGGGGGACTGGGGCACCGCGGTCAACGTGCAGGCGATGGTGTTCGGCAACATGGGCGATACCAGCGCCACCGGGGTTGCCTTTACCCGCGATCCGGCGACGGGCGAGAAAGCCTATTACGGCGAATGGCTGGTCAACGCCCAGGGCGAGGACGTGGTCGCGGGCATCCGCACCCCGCAGTACCTGACCTTGGCCGCGCGGAAACGCGCCGGGGCCAAGCCGCTCTCCATGGAAGAGGCGATGCCCGAGGCTTATGCCGAACTCGCGGCGGTGTTCGAACTGCTTGAGAAGCACTACCGCGACATGCAGGACATCGAATTCACGGTTGAGCGCGGCAAGCTGTGGATGCTCCAGACCCGCAGCGGCAAGCGCACCGCCAAGGCGGCGCTGAAGATGGCGGTCGACATGGTCGGCGAAGGGCTGATCGATGAAAAAACGGCGATCCGCCGGATCGATCCGATGGCGCTGGATCAGCTGCTGCACCCCACGCTCGATCCCGATGCGCCGCGTGAAGTGCTGGCGCGGGGTCTCCCGGCCTCGCCCGGGGCGGCTTCGGGCGCGATCGTGCTCGATGCCGATACCGCGCAGGCCCATGCCGAACGCGGCGAGGCGGTGATTCTGGTGCGGGTGGAAACCAGCCCCGAGGACATCCACGGCATGCACGCCGCCAAGGGCATCCTGACCG
>CAZKAX010000006.1:0-65311 GCA_964550775.1 uncultured Novosphingobium sp.
CCTTCGTCGGGATCGATGATCCCCAGCAGCATCCGCAGCGTGGTGGTCTTGCCCGCGCCGTTGGGGCCCAGAATGCCATAGATCGCGCCTTCGGGCACCGACAGGTCGACGCCGTCCACGGCGGTGAAGCCATCGAACCGCTTGATCAGCCCGCGCGCCTCGATCGCCAGCGGACGTTCCTGCGCCGACCCATCCTGCGCTGACGTTGCCGCGCTGCTCCCCATCTGCCATTCCCTTGGTTTCATGCTGCGGCGCGATAATGGGCCAGCGATGAAGAAGGGCAACAGGAAGTTTGGTTAACGCGGGCGAAATTGCAGCGCTACGGCAAGACCTTGCGGCAGAAGCCGCGCGGCTGGGCTTCGCCGCCTGCGGGATCGCGGGGGCGACGGAAGACCCGGCGCGCGCCGCGCGGCTGGAACAGTGGCTCGCCACTGACATGCACGGGCAGATGGCGTGGATGGCCGACCGGCTGCACCACCGCCGCAGCCCGCAGGGCCTGTGGGCCGAGGCGCAGAGCGTGATCGCGCTGGGCATGTCCTATGCCCCCGCCGCCGATCCGCTCGCGCTGGAAGGGCACGGCGACCGTGCGCGGATCTCGGTCTATGCGCAGGGCCGCGACTATCACGATGTGGTCAAGAAAGCCCTGAAAGCGCTGGCCCGCTGGCTGGTGGCAGAGGCCGCGCGGCGCGGGCTGGGCGAGATCGGGGTAAAGGTCTTCGTCGATACCGCCCCGGTGATGGAAAAACCGCTGGGGCAGGCCGCCGGGCTGGGCTGGCAGGGCAAGCACACCAACCTGGTCAGCCAGGATCACGGCTCATGGCTGTTCCTTGGGGCGATCTATACCACGCTGGCTTTCGCGCCCGATCCGCCGGGGCGGGACCGCTGCGGTTCGTGCGATGCGTGCCAGCGCGCCTGCCCGACGCAGGCCTTTCCCGCGCCCTACCGGCTCGATGCGCGGCGCTGCATTTCCTACCTGACGATCGAGCACAAGGGTCCGATCCCGCAGGAATTCCGCGCCGCGCTGGGCAACCGGATCTATGGCTGCGATGATTGTCTGGCGGTCTGCCCGTGGAACAAGTTTGCCCAGGCTGCGCGTACCCAGCAGGCCTTCCTGCCCCGCGCCGAACTCACCGCCCCGCGCCTTGGCGAACTGCTGACGCTCGATGACGCGGGCTTTCGCGCGCTGTTTTCGGGCAGTCCGATCAAGCGGATCGGACGGGACCGGTTTGTCCGCAACTGCCTCTATGCCGCCGGCAACAGCGGCGATCCCGCGCTGCTCGCCCCAGTCCGCGCGCTGCTGGACGATCCCGACGAAGCAGTGGCCGATGCCGCGCGCTGGGCCAGCGAACGGCTCTAACCCGCCCCCCTGCGCCGCACCCCCAGCGCTCCGGCCTGCCCCAGCGCCAGGATCAGCGCCAGCGGCTGCGGCTGGCCGAACAGAAAACCCTGCACCGCGTTACAGCCCAGCTCGCGCGCCAGGGCCAGCTGGCTTTCGCTTTCCACCCCTTCGGCCAGCACCGGCACGCCCAGCGACTGCCCGATCGAAACGATCGCCGCGACCAGCGAACGCGACGGGAGGTGCGTGACGAAATCATGGATGAAGCAGCGGTCGATCTTGATCTTGTCGACCGGATAGACGCTGACCGTGTCGAGCGAGCTATAGCCGACCCCGAAATCGTCGATCGCGATCCGCACCCCCAGCGCGCGCAACTGGCCCAGCACCGCCGCTGCCCGGTCGCGGTTGGCGGTCAGTGCGGTTTCGGTCAGTTCCAGCTCCAGCCGCGCCGGGGCCAGTCCGCTGGCGGCCAGGGCCTGGCGCACCCGCCGGGGCAGCGCCGGATCGGCCAGCTGCACCGCCGACAGGTTGACCGACATCGACAGCAAGGCCGGCAGCTGGATCGCCGCCGCGCAGGCCTGGTTCAGCACCCACTCGCCCAGATCGTGGATCAGCCCGCTTTCCTCGGCCAGCGGCACGAATTCCGCCGGACCGATCGCGCCCAGCTGCGGGTGGGTCCAGCGCAGCAGCGCCTCATAGCCCAGCAGGGTGCCGTCGATATGGTGCTGCGGCTGGTAGAACACGCTCAGCTCGCCGCGGGTCCCGGCCCCGGCCAGCTCGTCCACCAGCGCCCCGCGCCGCCGCGCGCGTTCGTCCATTTCGGGGTCATAGCGCAGCCGCTTGCGCGCCCGCCCGGCCTTGGCGCGGTACATCGCCAGATCGGCATTGTTGATCAGCTGCTCGCGCCGGGTGGTGTCCTCGGGCCAGAGCGAATAGCCGATGCTGACTTGCGGGCGGATCGTGGCGCCGTGGCTCTCGACCGGGGCGCACAGCGCCGTCTCGATCCGGTCAAGGAACGCCTCCAGCTCCTCCGCGCTGCCGTCCAGTTGCCGAAACGCCGCGAACTCGTCCCCGCCGAACCGCGCCAGCCCTTCGCCGCTGCGCAGCACCGCCTGCACGCTGCTCGCCGCCCCGCGCAGCACGGCATCGCCGGCCTCGTGCCCGAACCGGTCGTTGATGTGCTTGAACCGGTCGATGTCGATCATCACCGCCACCACTTGCTCGTCCCGGCTCTGCGCCGCAGCGATCGCGGCATCGATCTGCACCGCGAACTGCAGCCGGTTGGGCAGCCCGGTCAGCCCGTCGTGCTGGGCGAGATAGGCATTATAGCGGTTCTCGGCGAGCAAGGTGCGGCGCTGCGCCAGCCGCGCGCGGACCTGCTCCAGCGCCCGCGCGGTTCCGGCAAAGCGAAGCCCCGGCAGCGGCGCGCAAGGCTGGTCCAGCTCGTCGCGCGCCAGCCGCTCCAGCGCCTGCTCCAGCGCGCGCAGCGGCCGCGCAACCAGCCCCTGCCAGGCCAGCCGCGCCCAGCCGAGCAGCGCCAGCCCCAGCATGGCCGCCCCGGCCCAGCGCCCCGCGCCTTGCCCCGGCACCAGCAGCATCGCGGCCGCAGCGCCCAGCGTCAGCCCGGCGCAGGCCAGCCAACTGGCCAGTCCGCCCCCGCGCTCCGCCGCTCCCTGCCCGCGCCCCATTGCCATCCTTCGCCCGTCCCCCTGCCCGCCCGGCATACCAGCCCGCCGCCCGCCGCGAAAGCATCACCCCGACGATCAAAGATTGACTGTCCGCCCCCCGCAAGCTAGGCGACCGCCCGCTACCAAGCCAACGGAACGCCGCTTTAGCTCAGTCGGTAGAGCACATCATTCGTAATGATGGGGTCACAGGTTCGAATCCTGTAAGCGGCACCACCTTTTCCCGCCAGCTCCTGCCAGATCCGCAATTTCGGCCCGTTCCGGCGCGAAAGGGCTTGCTTTGGCCTTGCCGGGGCGGCCAATTGGGCGGGATTGGGGCGAAGGAGCGGGTGATGGATGAGCAAGTGATCACGGTGGAAAGCCGCGGCGCGGTGGAGGTGGTCAGCCTGAACCGGGGGGACCGGCTCAACGCGATGAACGAGCCGCTGATCCAGGCGCTGCTCGACTATTTCACCGGCCTGCAGGCCCGGCACGATGTGCGCGTGGTGGTGCTGCGGGCCGAGGGGCGGGCGTTTTGCGCGGGGCTGGACCTGGCGGGCTGGAACTATGATCCGGACGGCGGGATGATCCATCAGTCGTGGCGGACCCAGCGGCTGATCGCGGCGGTGATGCAGGCGATGCGGCGCTGCCCGCAGCCGGTGATCGCCTGTGCCCAGGGCCCGGCCTGCGGCGGCGGCTTCTCGCTGCTGCTCGCCAGCGACGTGCGCTATGGCGCGCCGGACCTGCGCATGAACGCGGCCTATATCAAGATCGGCCTTGGCGGCTGCGACATGGGGGCAAGCTATTTCCTGCCGCGGCTGGTGGGCTCTTCCGTGGCCAGCGAATACCTGCTGACCGGCAAGTTCATGACCGCGGACAAGGCGCTGGCCTGCGGGCTGATCAGCGAAGTGGTGCCGCATGAGGACCTGCTGGCCAAGGCGCTGGCGCTGGCCGACGAAATGCTGCTGACTTCGCCGATGGGACTGCGGCTGACCAAGGACGCGCTCAATCTCAATATCGATGCGGCTTCGATGGAGCATGCATTCGGGCTGGAAGACCGCCAGCAGATCATGCTCGGCCAGACCGCCGACAGCGCCGAAGCGCGCCTGGCCTTCTTTGAAAAACGCGCGCCCATTTGGGAGAACAAGTGAGATGGAAGCGCTGGTCCAGTTCGAACGCCGGGGCGACATTGCCGTGCTCACGCTCAACCGGGCGGACAAGCGCAACGCGCTGAGCCTGGCGCTGTGGGGCGAACTGGAAGCGCACCTTGCGGGAATCGAGGCGCTGGGCGCGGAACTGGGCGCGGTGGTGCTGCGCGCCAATGGGCCGGTGTTCTGCGCGGGCAATGACCTCAAGGAACGCGGGACCCAGGCGCCGCGCCCGCATTACCAGTCCAGCATTGTCAAACGGCTGGCAAACCTGCCGCAGCCGGTGCTGGTCGCGGTGCAGGGCGGGTGCTTTACCGGCGGGCTGGAACTGGCACTGGCTGGCGACATCATCCTTGCCGGGGAAAGCGCCAGCTTTGCCGATACCCACGGCAAGTTTGCGCTGGTCCCGATCTGGGGGATGAGCCAGCGCCTGCCGCGCCGGGTTGGCCAGTGGAAAGCCCGCGAGATGAGCTTTACCGGCCTGCCGGTGAGCGGCGCCGAAGCCGCACGGATCGGGCTGGCCAATGTGTGCGTGCCCGATGCCGAACTGGCGGCGCGGACCATGGCGATGGCCGAAGCGATCGCGGGGCAGAGCCGCCATTCGGTGCTGGCCTACAAGGCACTCTACCGCGCGCAGGCCGACTTGCCGCTGGACGCAGGCCTCGCCCATGAAATCGCCAACAGCGCCGGCGTCGGCCCCGATTTCGCCGCGCGGGTCGCGGGGCAATTCGGGTGACAAGCGCTACCGGATTGCCAAACGATACACTGCGCCGCTTCCGCCCATTGCGCCAATCGAACCAAAATGCCCATTATAGGCGGTGATTCCATAAAACGCTCCATCGCGAGCCTGAATGAGGCCACCAACCGGGTTAGACGGATCCGTGTTTAGCGGACCGAATGAATGGAGAATCGTATAGGTTCCGTCGAGGCCTAGCCTGAATGCTGTGCCCGCCAAGTCGCCGCCCTGGGCACCGCCCGAACCAGTTGTGCCGTAGAGAAAGCCGTCGTTGGCCTGAATGAGAAATTGCGAAGGCCCGTACCCATTCAAGGTGCCGGGCACGGCAAACGAATGGAGCGTAGCAATACTTCCGGTCAGGCTCATCCGAAAGACCGTCCCGCACCTGTACGACCACCCACAACTGCCGGTTCCTCCGGAGGGTGTCGTCCCATAAATCTGTCCATCGTTTGCCTGTATGAGTGTCCCTTGCGGCGCAATCCCGTCATCTGCGGTTGCGCCAAACGAATGCATTATCGTGACGGAACCGGAAGGGGTCATTCGAAAGACCGTTCCGCAGGAATTTGCCGTGCCGCAGGTGTTGGTACCACCCATCAGCGTCGTTCCGTAAAAGTTGCCGTCGTTGGCCTGAATAAGTGAACCGGTTGGCTCGATGCCATCGGAAGGTGCGGCCCCAAAGGAATAGAGAAGGGTTTCTGCACCTTGCGTTGAAATCCTGAAGACTGTGCCGCAATTGCTGCCAGACTGTGGTATCTGGTCACAATGATTGGCACCTCCCGACGCCGTCGTGCCGTATAGATAGCCATCGCGACCCTCAACCAGACCAGCAGCAGGGGTAGAGCCATCACTGGGCGACGCACCAAAGGAGTAGAGTAGCTTGTAGACCCCATCGAGCCCAATCTGATAAACAGTGCCTCGGCCATAAAGGCCGCCATTGGACGTGGTGCCATAGAGCAAACCGTTCGAGGCCTGAAGCAAGGGGCCATTTGGCGATTGGCCGTCAGATGGGTTTGCCCCGAACGAATAGAGTACTGCTTCATCACCCGAAGGAGTAATCCTGAAGACTGTTCCGCAAAAATTCTCGAAGGTTCGGCATTTGTTGGTGCCACCGGCACGAGTGGTTCCATAGAAATTGCCGTCGCTCGCTTGAAGCAACGGACCATTCGGCTGCCCTCCATCGGCGACCGACGAAGTCTGAAACGCATGCAAATAGGTAACTGTTACGGTCGCCGCTGGGATCGTGGGCGTAGGAATGGGTGTGGGCGTTGGTGTCGGAGAATTGATGGGGCCAGGAGAGGAATTTTGACTACCCCCGCTGCTGCCGCCGCAGCTAGCCAATAGAGCTGCAAGAAGCATGATCAACAATCTAACTCTCACGGCTGGCGCTCCATAACAATGTTCATACATTTAGATCAAATGCATAGCTAATGGCCAGCAATTAAGTTCAAGATTTTGCTGGCTATAAGGTGATACATCTTACCCCTGCCGCCCGCGTCCGCGTTCCTGCCCCGGTCAGCACCACGGCGCGAATGCTGTCATCGGCGCTTACCTGCTCCATCGCCGCGGCCAGCTCGGCGCGCAGGGCGCGTGACAGAGCGTTCATCGCCTCGGGGCGGTTCATGCTGACTATGGCGACGGGGCCGTCGCGGTCGATCGCTCCGAGCATTGGGGTTGGGTCCTTTTTGGGTTCACGCGGAGACGCGGAGGCGCGGAGAAGGAAGAAAGGAGGAGAAGGGAGGGGTGCACACGAAGCCACGAAGCCACGAAGGGCCTGATGAGGGCGAAGCCTTCTATCAATCAGTCTTTCTCATCAACGGCGGAGTGAATGAGGGACGCCTGCGGCGTCGCACACCATCTTCGCGTCTCCGCGTGAAAAAATCATTCAAACACAGCATTTTTCCGAATCGAAGCCCACTGCCGCCCATTATGGCCGAACAGGATCCGCGTTCCCCGGCGTGGGCCTTGGCCAGCCGTTCGAAGGTCAGCAGGCCTTGTTCCACGTTGGCCGTGGCGCGGGGCAGGACCATCACGTCAAGGTTGCGCTCGGCATAGCAGCAGTCCCCCGCCTACAGCACCTCGCTCTTGGGCCATTTTACGACCACGCCTTGCCCGGCGCAGGCTGACTCCCCTACTGGTGCCGGTAAACCGCCCGCTCATGGCTGAACGCCTTGAACCCGAAATAGCCGTGATAGCTGCCCGTGCCGCTGTGGTTGACCCCGCCGAACGGCAGCTGGTTTTCGAGATAGTGCGAGAATACGCCGTTGACGGTCACCCCGCCCGATGAGGTCCGGCCCAGCACCTGCTGCACGGTTTCCTCGCTGGGGCTGTAAACATAGAGCGCCAGCGGCTTGTCGCGGGCTTCGATATATTCGATCGCGGAATCGAGCGTGTCATAGGTCATCACCGGCAGGATCGGGGCGAAAATCTCTTCCTGCAGGATCTTCATCTGCGGGGTGACCCCGGTCAGCAGGGTGGGCGGCACGGTCAGGTCTGATGCGTCAAGATCGCCGCCCACGGCGACGGTTGCACCCTGGGCCACGGCATCGTCGAACAGCGCCTTGACCCGGTCAAAATTGGCCTGGTTGACGATCTGGGCGATCCCTTCCTTGCGGACCGCGCCGTGTTCGTCGCGCAGGTTCTTGGTGACGTTTGCCTTGAACCCTTCGACCAGCCGGGCCTGCTGATCCTCTTTCACGAAGACATAGTCAGGGCAGATGCAGGCCTGCCCGCCGTTGAACTGCTTGGCATTCGCCAGATCGGCGGCGATCTTGTCGATATCGGCGCCCTGATCGATGATCACCGGGCTCTTGCCGCCCAGTTCCAGCGTCACGCTGGCGAGGTGCTTGGCGGCCGCCGCCATCACGATCTTGCCCACGCGGGTGCTGCCGGTGAAGAAGATGTGGTGGAACGGCAGGTCGAGCAGCGCGCTCGCCACGCTGACATCGCCTTCGAACAGCGCGACGTCGCGCTCGTCAAACGCCTCGCGGATGATCGTCGCGGCGATCCGGGCAGTGGCGGGGCACAGGTCGGTCAGCTTGACCATGCAGCAGTTGCCCGCCGCCACCGCTGCCGCGACCGGGCCGAGCGTGAGGCCGAGCGGGAAGTTCCACGGCCCCAGAATCAGGCACACCCCGCGTGCTTCGTACAGGATCTGCGCGCGGTCCGCGGGGTTGAGCGAAGGGGTCACCTCGGTGGGAGTCATCCAGGCATCAAGGTTGTCGATATTGCGCTGGATGTTGCCGGTGACGTTGAGCACTTCGGTGACCCGGATCTCGCCCTCGGGCTTGCGGGTATCTTCCAGCACGGCGGCGACGATGGCATCGGCGTGCGCCTCGACCGCGGCCTTGAGCCGGGCCAGCTTGGCCTTGCGCTCCTGTGCGCCCGATGCCTTGGCGGTCCACTGGTGCTGCTGCTGCAGCGCGAACACCCGCGCGATTTCGGCGGAAAGATCGGCGGCGGTGGGCTGGGGATCGGTCATGGTGCGGGCTGCCTGTGCTGGTGCGGATCATGCGCGCACGGGGCGCGCGGCGCAGGACTGCAACAAGTGCGGGCAAGGGTCAATTGGTAAGTGAGACTTACAAAGCTAGCTGCCCTGCTGCCCGCGCCCGCGCTCCATCACCGCCAGCCGCCGGGCCTCGACCTCGGCCTTGTCGACCCGGGCATTGGCGGCAGAGCTTTGCGCGTGTTCCAGCGCCATGGCTTCGCCAAACGGCAGCGCGAACCCTTCATCGATCAGCGCCTTGTAGGCCTGAACCATCGCCGGATCGGCGCTGGCCATATCGGCGGCGAGCTGTTTGCACACTGGCAGCAGTTCGTCGCCGGAAACCACGCGATTGAGCAAGCCCCAGGCGCAGGCGGTTTGCGCGTCGAGGAAGTTGCCCGAAAGCGACAGTTGCTTGGCGCGGGAAATGCCGATCAGACGGGACAGCTTTTGCGACAGCCCCCAGCCGGGCATGATCCCGACCCGGGCGTGGGTATCGGCAAAGCGCGCGTTCTCGGACCCGATCAGCACGTCACAAGCCAGTGCCACTTCGAACCCGCCGGTGATGGCTACGCCGTTGATCGCGCCGATCACCGGCTTTTTGCACTGTTCGATCGCTTTCACCGGATTGGCCAGCGCATCCTCCGCATTGGCCGCGCCCAGCCCTTCGGTGCCCAGTTCCTTGAGGTCGAGCCCGGCAGTAAACGCCCGCGCCCCCGCCCCGGTCAGCACCACCGCGCGTACCTCCGGATCGGCATTCACCTGCTCCATCGCTGCTGCGAGTTCGGCACGCAGGCCGCGTGACAGGGCGTTCATTGCCTCGGGGCGGTTCATGGTGACCACGGCCACCGGGCCGTCGCGTTCGATGGTTACGAGCATTGTGGGGGTCCTTTTAGATCCAAGAGTGCGTCATTGCGGGCGCAGCGAGCCGAAGGCAAAGAGGGAAATCATTCAAACGCCGCGTTCTCCGTCACCAAAGACGCCCACTGCCGTCCATCATGCCCGAACAGGATCCGCGTACCCTGCGCGCGCGCTTTCGCCAGCCGTTCGAAGGTCAGCAGGCCCTGTTCGACGTCCGCCGTGGCGCGGGGCAGGACCATCACGTCCAGGTTGCGCTCGGTATAGCAGCAGTCCCCCGCCAGCAGCACCTCGCCTTTGGCGAGCCGCACGATCACGCTCTGGTGGCCGTGGGTGTGGCCCCAGGTCGGAACGATCCGGACGGTGCCGTCGCCGAACAGGTCATGCTCGCCATCGATCAGCCTGACCGGCTGGCCGGTGTCGTAATCGAGCGCTTCGTACAGTCCCGGCTCTTGCGTAGCCTGCGCCGCGTCCCATTCGCGGCGCTGCAGGATCACGCTGGCATTGGGGAGCAGCGCATTGCCGCCGCAGTGATCGATGTGGAGGTGCGAATTGACGATCCAGTTGATGCTGGCGGGGTCCACCTCGATCGCTCTCAGGCGGGTGGCGATGTCCATCCCTTCGAACCATTGCAGCCCGAACTTGTCGGCGGGCAGCGCATCGGCCATGTCGCGCCGGTATCGCACGCCCATCCCGGTATCGAACAGCACCCGCCCCTTGGGGTGCTGGATCAGGTAACTGGGCACCGGCCCGCGCAGATAATCGCCCTCATCCCCTTCGACGAAGTAGCCCGGGCGGCACTGGAACCAGCCGCAGTTGAAGGCATAGAGGGTTATGCCCCCGGTCAAGGCCGCAGCCGCACAGTGCTGCTCTGCCCGTCATCGATCCGGATCACCGCGCCGGTCACGCATTCGCTGGCGGGCGCGACGAGGTAGAGCAGGGTCGAATCCATCTGTTCGGGCACCGGAATGCGCTGCCGCGCGACGTGCGGGGCGGGGTTGCCGCCCATCCGCTCGAACATGCCGTCGGTCATTTCGGAAACGAACATGCCCGGCGCAATCGCGTTGACGTTGATGCCATAGGCGGCCCATTCGACGCTCAGCGCCTCGGTCATCCGGGCGATCGCGGTCTTGGTCACGGCATAGAGCGCCGCGCCGCCGCCATCATAGCGGAAATGCGCGACCGAGCTGATGTTGACGATCCGCCCCGGCTGCTTGGCCGCGATCAGCCGCCGGGCGACTTCGCAGGCCAGGATCCATGGGCCGCGCAGGTTGACCCCCAGCACCTGATCGATCAGCTCGACGCTCATCTTGTGGGCGCGCTGGGCATCGGGCATCCCGGCGTTGTTGATCAGGATGTCGACCGTGCCGAACCGCGCCTCGGCCGCATCGACCGCCGCGACCAGCGATGCCGCATCGGTTGCGTCCATCCGCACGGCCAGGGCCTGCCCGCCCGCCGCCTCGATCTCCGCCGCCAGCGCCTCAAGCCGGTCCAGCCGCCGCGCGGCCAGCACCACCTTTGCGCCCGCCGCCGCAAGGACGCGGGCAAAGCGTTCGCCCAGCCCCGAAGACGCCCCGGTGACCAGCGCGACGCGCCCGGTCAGGTCGGCGGAATTGTTGGGCAGGGGGTAGTCGCTCATCACTCTGTCTCCAGTTGCTCTGCTGCTTCGACCACGTCGCGCAGCCGGTCCTTGCCGAACCACATTTCATCGCCGAGGAAGAAGGTCGGGATGCCGAACACCCCGCGCGCCACGGCGCTTTCGGTATTGGCCACCAGCTTGCCCTTGATCTCCGGATCGGCGGCCAGTTCGCCCAGCTGACCGGCGGGCAGGCCGGCAGCAGTCAGGCACCGCTCCCACACGTCGGGCAGGTCGAGCTTGAGGCCCTGTTCCCACATGCCCGCAAACATCGCCTCGTTATAAGCGCGTGCGCAGCCGAGCGTCTCAGCCGCCACCGTACCGCGCATCATCAGCAGGGTGTTGACCGGGAAATGCGGGTTCATCACGAACTTGTCTATGCCATGGGCAGCCATGAACCGCTGCATTTCCAGCCGGTCATAGGCGACCTTGGCGCCGATATGGCCATAGGCCTGCATCGGGCTCTGGTTGCCGATCGCCTTGAACACCCCGCCCAGCAGCACCGGCTGATAGCGAAAGCTGACCGAGCCACGCGCCTGAATTGCAGGGATCGCGCGGTGGACGAAAAAGGCGTTGGGGCTGCCGAAATCGAACAGGAACTCAATTGCGCGCGGCATCACCATCTCTCCCCGTATGGCCGGATTTCCTGTTCGAACGTCCAGGCGCTCTTTGGCTGGTTGTACAGTGCCCAATAAGCATCCGCCACTGCTTCGGGCGGCATCAGCAGATCGGGCGGGATCTCTGCCCCGCCGCTGCGCTCGGCAATCCGTTCGCGCACCCAGGCGGTATCGACGCCCGCGTCGATCACCAGATGGGCCACGTGCAGCCCCTGTGGCCACAATTCCCGTGCGGCGCTTTGCGCCATGGCGCGCAGGCCCGCCTTGGCCGCGGCGAAAGCGGCATAGCCCGGATTGCCGCGCAGCCCCGCCGTGGCTCCGGTGACGAAGATCTTGCCGGTCCCGCGCGGTGCCATGATGTTTGCCGCTTCGCGCACGGTGACGAACCCGGCGAAACAGGCCATTTCCCAGACCTTGCGGAACACCCGGTCGGTGGTCTCGCGCAAGGGAAACTGCACGTTGGCACCAACGTTGAACACGACCAGCGCGAGCGGCGCGATCGCTTCTGCTTCGGCGAGGAAGGCGGCGACATCCTCCGGATCCCGCGCATCGAGCGAACGGCCCGTCACCGCGCCGCCCAGCAGGGGGGCCAGCTTGTCGCCACCCCGGCGTCCGGCGTGGACGGCAAAACCCTCTGCCGCGAACCGCCTTACGATCCCGGCACCGATGTAGTCGCCCGCTCCGACAACCGCGACCGAGCCGCGCGGCGCGCTCATTTGCGGTCCTGCGCGATGACAGCCACGGTGAAGCGCGAAATGCACACCAGCTTGCCGACCTCGTCCTCGATCCGGATCGACCAGACATGGGTGGTGCGGCCCAGTGCCTCGGGTCGCGCCGTGGCCGTGACCCAGCCGGAATAGGCCGGGCGCACATGGTTGGCGTTGATTTCCATGCCGACCGCGACGAATTTCTCACGGTCGATACAGCAGCTCGCCGCCATCGATCCGATCGTTTCCGCCAGCGCGACCGAAGCCCCGCCGTGGAGCCGCTGGAACGGCTGCTGGGTGCGTTCGTCCACCGGCATCCTCGCGCTGATCCAGTCCAGCCCGCAATCGACGAATTCGATCCCCAGTCGCTCGGGCAATGCCTTGGTGCCCAGACGGGTCAGTTGCTCAAGCGATGGCAGTTCGCCCTGCCACCAGATTGTCTCGTTGCTCATTGCAACTTGATAGGCAGGGCATCACGCCACTGTAAAGCCTTACCCTTCAGTGAAACCGCGTCGCCGCCGGTACCACCAGCGCCAGCCCGATCGCCACTGTCGTCATGGCCCAGCCGCGGTGCATGTGGCTGAGGCTGCGCAGCCAGAACTGGGTGTAGATGTCGACAAAGCCCAGGATCGCCAGCGCCTCGATCATCATCATCCCGCCCATGGCTTTCAGCACGCAGGCCAGAATGTCGCTCGGCAGCCAGGGGTTGGCGAGGTAGATCACCCCGCCGACCAGCAGTTCCAGCATGCCGCAGACGAATTGCAGCGCCGGGCTGCGCTCCACTTCCTCGATCATCACCCGCCAGGCGCCGGGTTTGCGCAGCGCGCCGATCCCGGCAAACAGCGCGGTCAGCCCCATCAGCAGCGCCGACCAGGCGGTCGCGTCGATAGTGTCAGTCATTGTCCTCAATCCTCCAGCCCATGGGTTCTCCCCGGAGGTGTTCTGTTTGTTGCGCGGCAGGATGCGCGGGGCGGAGGGACTTGTCCAGCACCCAGTTCTGCGCTGGACATTAACCGCCCGCTTAAACATACTCCCGGCCAAGGCCCATGCGACAAGGGCCGCTGGAGAGCGTGCGAAGATGGCCTTGCCGAAAGTCTGCATCATCGGGGCGGGATGCTCCGGGTTCACCACGGCCAAGCGGCTGAAGGACCACGGCGTGCCGTTCGATGTCTATGAAGCGTCCGACGACATCGGCGGGACCTGGTACTACAACAACCCCAATGGCATGTCGGCCTGTTACCAGAGCCTGCATATCGATACCTCGAAATGGCGTCTCGCGTTCGAGGACTATCCGGTCCCGGCGGACTGGCCCGACTATCCGCACCATTCGCAGCTGCTGCAGTATTTCCACGATTACGTCGATCACTTCGGCCTGCGCCCCTCCATCCGCTTCAACACGCGGGTCGAGGATGCGGCCCGCAAGGCGGACGGCGGCTGGCAGGTCACACTGTCGAGCGGGGAAGTGAAGCACTACGACGCGCTGTGCGTGGCCAATGGCCATCACTGGGCGGCGCGGATTCCGGAATATCCGGGCACTTTCGCCGGCACGCAGATCCATTCGCACCAGTACCGCACCCCGTTCGAGCCGGTGAACTGCGTGGGCAAGCGGGTGCTGGTGGTGGGCATGGGCAACAGCGCGATGGACGTGGCGAGCGAGCTGTCGCAGCGCCCGATCGCGCAGAAACTGTTCGTATCCACCCGGCGCGGGATCTGGGTCTTTCCCAAGTATTACAAGGGCCAGCCGCTCGACAAGAACCCCGCCCCGGCCTGGCTGCCCAAGGGGCTCAAGCAGTGGCTGGGCGCGCGGATGATCAAGCAGCTGGTCGGCAAGATGAGCGATTATGGTCTGCCCGAACCCGAAATCGGTCCGTTCGAAAGCCACGGCACCGTCTCGGGCGAATTCCTGCTGCGCGCTGGGTCCGGCGATCTGACGATGAAGCAGGGGGTCGAACGGCTGGACGGCGACGGCGTGGTGTTCAGCGATGGATCGCGCGAACAGATCGACGTGATCGTCTGGGCCACCGGCTATGACATCCGCTTCCCGTTCTTCAAGGACCCCGCGTTCAAGGCCGATGCCGATAACCGCCCGCCGCCGCTCTACAAGCGGATCATGCAGCCCGGCGTGCCGGACCTGTTCTACATGGGGCTGGCCCAGCCGCTGCCCACGCTGGTCAACTTTGCCGAACAGCAGAGCAAGCTGGTCGCGGCCTATCTTGCCGGACAATACCTGCCGCCCGATCCGGCGGAAATGACGCGGGTGATCGCCGCGGACGAGGAATACTACACCGGGCAATATTACAGCGCGCGGCGCCATACGATCCAGCTGGACTTCGATCACTATGTCCGCGCACTGAAAAAGGAACTGGTCAAAGGCGCAAAGCGCGCTGCGGCCAAAGGCAATGCGCTGCCCCTTGCGGCGCGCCAACTGGAGGATGCTTGACCATGGCCACCCGCGCGCTCAACCCCGTCGATGTCAGCGACAGCGCCCTCTATACCGACGACCAGTGGCGCGAACCGTTTGCACACTTGCGCGCTGAGGCGCCGGTCAGCTGGCGCGCGGACAGCCCCTATGGCGGCTACTGGTCGGTCGCGACCCATGACCTGATCCAGCAGGTTGAACTGGACCCGGCAACCTACAGCTCGCAGACCGGCAATATCACGATTGCCGAAGGCGTCGCAGGCAGCGAATTTCCCAACTTCATCGCGATGGACCCGCCGCGCCACACCGAACAGCGCCGTGTGGTCGCCGCCGCCTTTACCCCCAGCCAGATGCTGCACCGCGAACGCCAGGTGCGCGAGCGGACCAAGGAACTGCTCGACAGCCTGCCGGTGGGCGAGACCTTCTGCTGGGTCAATCAGGTCGCCGTGCCGCTGACCATTGGCATGTTGGCAATCGTGCTCGATTTCCCGTGGGAGGAACGCGACAGCTTGCGCAAATGGTCCGACATGGCCAGCAACGTCTCGCCCGAGGTGATGACCGAGGAATACACCCAGAATTTCTTCGCCGAAATGGGGATCATGCTCGCCCGGTTCGATGCGCTGCTGGAAGAACGCCGCGCCCAGGCCCCGGCCGACGACCTGCTCAGCCGGATGGTCCATTCCGAAGCCATGGGCAACCTCACCCCGATCGAGAAGATTGCCAATATCGCGCTGCTGATCGTCGGCGGGAACGATACCACCCGCAATTCGATGGGCGGGCTGGTGGAAGCGCTGCACAAGTACCCCGACCAGCTCGAGCGGCTGCGCGCCGACCGCAGCCTGATCTCCAACGCCTCGCAGGAAATCGTCCGCTGGCAGAGCCCCGTCACTCACATGCGCCGCACCCTGACCAGGGATGCCGAACTGGGCGGGCAGAGCCTGAAGGCAGGCGAGAAAATCGTGCTGTGGTACATTTCCGGCAACCGCGACGAGAGCGTGTTTGCCGATGCCGAACGCTATGATGTGGCCCGCAGCAATGCGCGGCGGCATGTGGGGTTCGGCCACGGAATCCACCGCTGCGTCGGGGCGCGGCTGGCCGAAATCCAGCTGGATACTTTGATCGAGGAGATGATTGCGCGCAATTGGCGGGTGGTGCCCCAAGGCGCGCCGACGCGACTCGCCAGCCCGTTCCTGCATGGCTTCACCGCCATGCCGGTGAAGCTCGCGGTCGACTGAGGGTGAGCTACCAGAACCTGCTGGTCGAGCGTGATGGCCCGATCCTGTGGGTCCGGCTCAACCGGCCAGAGGTGCTCAACGCCTATACCAATGAACTGGGCAGCGAACTGGTCCGCGCCTTTGCCGAGGCCGATGCCGATGACGGCGTGCGGGTGGTGGTGCTGGGCCACACTGGCCGGGTGTTCTGCGCCGGGGCAGACGTTTCCGCCGGGGCCGGGGCGTTCGATACCGAAAGCGGCGATGGTGCGAAGAATTTCGGTGGCGGCGACGGCACGCGCGGGGACAGCAATTTCATCAAGGCGATGATGAATTGCCGCAAGCCTTCGCTGGTCGCTTTCAATGGCTCGGCAGCGGGGGTGGGGCTGACCCTGACCTTGCCATGCGATATCCGGATCGCGGCAGAGAACGCGAAGTTCGGCTGCGTCTTCACCCGGCGCGGGTTGGTGCCCGAGGCGGGATCGGCGTGGTTCCTGCCGCGCCTTGTCGGGCTGCCCACCGCGCTCAAATGGTGTCTCACCGGGGCATTGGTCCCGGCCGCCGAAGCGCTGGCGGCGGGGCTGATCAGCGAAGTGGTTCCGGCGGGCGAGGCAGAAAGCCGCGCCCGCGAACTGGCGCTGGAAATCGCGCAGAACTGCTCGCCCGTGGCACTCGCGCTGACCCGGCGGATGCTGTGGAAGTTTTCGGCGGAGGAGGGCCCGGCAGGCGCGCTGTCGGTCGATGCCCCGCTCAACATCGCGCTTGGGGCCAAGGGCGATGTGCACGAAGGCGTTGCCGCCTTCCTGGAAAAGCGCGCGCCGCAATTCCCGCTGAGCGTCAGCGCGGACCTGCCGGAGACCCTGTGGTGGCCGGACGACCCGACCTACAGGCTATAGGACAGCCCGGCCACGGCAAAGGCCTGACTGGCGCTGCCCGCCACGCCCACCACCGGGCTGCGGGCGAACTGGCCGTGCAGGCGCTTGTAATTGGCCAGCATGAACAGGCCCCAGCCCTTGCGCGGCTCGCCCGACAGGTCGTGGGTGTAGAGCAGTGAGCCCGAGGTGCTCTTGTGTCCGCCGCCGCGCGTGGCAAAGGGCGTGAGCGCAGTGCCGGGTGCGACGTCGAAATAGGTCTGGGCAAAGCCCTTGCCGACGAAATCGGCGGAGATGCCCAGCCGGGCAAAACCGCGCTGCGACACCGGGGAATTGAGCGCCAGGGCGGGCGTGATCACGTGGCTGCGGTGCGCGCTATTGACGTCGCGCAGCAGGGTGACGTCGAAAGTCAGACTGGCGGGCGGGATCAGCACGCCGCGGCGAGTGATCCCCGCATTCAGCCCCAGTTCGACTGCCGTCTTGCGCTGGCCCAGTGCGGCCACGCGCGGATCGGCGATGTCGCCGGTGCGGTCGAGCTGGACCTGCGCGACCGGGCCCAGCACCAGCCGCGTCTTGCCCGTGCGCGGAGCAGGCAGCAGGTTGGTATAGAGGTTCAGCCCACGCATCTGGAACTCCACCCCGCTGACCCGGCCCTGCAGGATCCCGCCCGGTTGCAGCCGGTAATCGTTCGATCCTTCATAATCCGGTGCCATGCCCAGGCCAAAGCCAATGGTCAGCCGGTCGGCGCCGTTATCGCGCGGCGGTTGAACGGCAGTCGTGCCTTCACCGGCCTGCGCCAACGCTGGCGCGGCGGCGAACAGCATGGCGGCGGCCATGGCACTGTGCAGCGGGGTGCGAAACCGGGTCGGGCGAGCGGGCATCAATCTTCCTTGCGCAAATTCCCATCCCGGCGTCAGATAAGGGCACGGGGCCAGCGGCAACAAGCCGCACAAAGGGGAAGAGGCATGGCATACACACTCTACGGCGCGCTCGGTTCGCCCTATTCGCAAAAGCTGCGGGCGGTGCTGCGCTATCGGCGGCTGGTGCATGTGTGGAAGGATGGCGCGGCCGCGCGTGAGGCGCTGGGGCAGGTCCGCGCGCCGGTGATCCCGGTGCTGCAATATCCCGACGGGCATTTCGACAACGATTCGACCCCGGTGATCTATGACCTTGAGGCCCGCCATGCCGAGCGGCGGATCGTGCCGGAAGACCCGGCACAGGCCTTCATCGCCCACCTGCTCGAAGACTTTGCCGATGAATGGCTGACCAAGGCGATGTTCGGCTATCGCTGGCTGGAGGACGTCGATCAGGTGCAGATGAGCCGCTGGCTGGCGTTCGACAATCTCAAGGGCGGCGGGCTTGCCACCAGCCAGGCCTTTGCCGAACAGTTCCGCGCCCGCCAGGTCAGCCGCATGGCGCTGGTCGGCTGCACGGCGGAGAACTTCCCGCTGATCGAGGCGAGCACCCGCGCGGTGCTCTCTGCGTTGGAAGCGCATGTGACGCAGCGGCACTGCCTGTTCGGGACGCGGCCCAGCCTCGCCGAATTCGGGATCTTCGGCCAGCTCTCGCAGCTCGGCACCGATCCCACCCCGCAGGCGATGATGCGCGCGGACTATCCCTATACTTACCGCTGGCTGGCCCATGTCGACGACATGAGCGGGGTAGAGGGCGAATGGGAGCCGGGCTTTGCCCCGGTGGTGCAGGAACTGGTGCGGATCGCGGGCGAAGTCTATGTGCCGTTCCTGCGCGCCAATGAGCTGGCGGCAGAGGCCGGGGCCGAAACGTTCCGGATGGAGGCGATGGGCCTGCCGTACGAACAGGGCACCTTCAAATACCAGCTCAAATGCCTGCGCGAACTGCGCGCCCGCCATGGCGCGCTGCAAGGCGCGGCGCGCGATGCGGTGGATGCGGTGCTGGGGCCAGCCTGGTGCGCGCTGCTGGCCCCGTGACCCTTACTTCGAAGCCTTGATCCAGTCCTGGATCTTGCTCTCCAGCACCGACAGCGGCAGCGCGCCGGTTCCCAGCACTTGATGGTGGAATTCGCGGATGTCGAATTTCGGCCCCAGTTCCTTTTCAGCCTGGGTCCGCAGCCGCTGGATCGTCAGCGCGCCGACCTTGTAGGCCAGCGCCTGGCTGGGGATCGCGATATAGCGTTCAACCTCGGCGGTGGCGTCGGTCTTGCCCATGCTGGAATTGGCCAGCATGTAATCGATCGCCTGCTCGCGGCTCCAGCCCTTCCAGTGGATCCCGGTATCGACCACCAGCCGCATCGCCCGCAGCATCTCGTCATCGAGCGTGCCCATGCGTGACCACGGATCCTTGTAGAACCCCATCTGGTAACCCAGCGTTTCGGCATAGAGCGCCCAGCCTTCGACATAGGCAGTGTTGCCGCCAAACCGCATGAAGGCCGGCAGCGCCTCGTTTTCCTGCGCCAGACTGATCTGGAAATGGTGCCCCGGCGCGCCTTCGTGCAGGTACAGCGTCACTTCGCCGGGGGTGGTCCGGCTCGGCAGGTCATAGGCGTTGAAATAGAACGTGCCCGGGCGGCTGCCATCGGCGGTGCCCTGCTGGTACGAACCGCCCGCCTCGAACTTTTCGCGGAATTCCTCATAGGGGCTGATCTTCAGCGGGGCCTTGGGCAGCACCTTGAACAGCGCGGCGGTCTTTTCATCGACCAGCTTGCCGATGTCGTAATAGCGCTGGGTCAGCTCCTCGCGGCTCTTGCGCTTGAACTGCGGATCGGTGCGGATGAACTGGAAGAATTCGGGCAAGGTGCCCTTGAAGCCAACCTCGGCCTTGACCTTCTCCATCTCGGTCAGGATCCGCTTGACCTCGCTCAGACCCAGGTTGTGCAGGTAATCCGGCTTCAGCGGCAGGGTGGTGGTGCTTTCCACCTGCTGCAGGTACAGCGCCTTGCCGCCCTTCATCTGCGACAGGCCAAAGCTGTCCCGCGCCTTGGGCAGGTACGAATCGCGCAGGTAATCGCGCAGCCGCTGGTTGGCAGGATAGATCTGCCCGGCCACCACTTCGCGGTAGCGCGCGGTCAGGCGGTCCTTGTCGGCCTGGCTGAAATCGGCAGGCAGGTTCTTGATCGGCTCCCAATAGGGGCTGTCTTCGGGTGTCAGCTTGAGCTGGGTATCCAGCTGTTCGATGACGTTGCGGATCGTCATCCTGGTTTCGACCACCCCGCTCTTTTCGCCTTCCTTGAACTTGGCGATCGACCGGTCGATCAGCGCGACATAGTCGGCATGCCGCTTGAGGTTGTTTTCATAGTCGAGCACCGTCGCGAACGGGATCCCGCTCTTGCCGCTGGCCATGGTCGGGTAAAAGGTGTGGAACCCGAAGAAGTGGTTGATCGGGCGCACTTCGGTCAGCGCCAGTATCTTCGGGGTCAGGCCCTTCAGCGTCTCGAGCCGGTCACGCTTGAATACGTCATAGGCGATTTTGTCGGTCGGATTCAGCCTGGCGCGGGGGATTTTCAGCAGCTGGGCCAGTTCGTCCTTCGCGGCCTGACGTTCGGCATCGTTGTACTGCCTGGTCAGGAAATCGCCCAGCCGGTCGGCATAGCGCATGTCGCCGCGGAACAGCGCGTTGAGCGGATTGCGCTTGAGGCTGGCTTCATCCGATGCCGCGAACAGCGCGAACAGCCGGTCATGCTCGCTTTGCGTGGCAGCGACGGCGGCGGGGGCGGCGGCGGTTTCGGCATGGGCGGCCTGCGGCAGGGCGGTTCCGGCCAGCAGGGCCAGGGCAAGCAAAGAGCGGAGCGTGGTCATCGGGCGGATCCTCATCGATTTTGGCGGCAACTGTATTATCTATTTAATACGCTGCTTCAGATCGACAAGTCCTTCAATTCACGCCGCCTTGCGCCAAGCCATGCTCGACCAACGGGCCGTCCGCTTCGACCGGCGGTGCGCTGTCAGGGCACGCGGGGCAGCTTGAGCAGGGCGGCCTGCATGGCATCGCGGCCGGGCGTGCTGATCAGCAGCGGCACCAGCTCCACTTCCACATTCTGGCGGTAATAGTGCAGGTTGCCGCCGGTTGGCCCGTCGAACTGCATCCAGGCCTTGTCGGCATCGCCCGGCAGATCGATCTTTTCGCCCGGTCGGCTGCCACGGGTCATCCGGGTGGCCTGCGCGAAATAGACCGGATCGTGCCAGATCAGGTTGAGCCGCAGCGAGCCCCTGGCCCCCTTGTAGGTGCAGCCCGCCATATCGCCCATGGTTTCAGGCGTGGTGCTTTCCACCGCGAGGTTCAGTGCAGCATCGACCTGCGCCTTGGTGAACAGGCAGGGCTGGTTCAGCGCCGCCCGGTCAGCCGCGGCCACCGGCGGGGCCGGGGCGGGGGTGACGGCCGGACTGGCCGGGCTGGCCTCGGGGGCAGCAGGCTGGTCCGCGCTCTGGCCGCAAGCGGCCAGCAGCAGGATCGGGATCAGGGCAATCGGTCGCATGGCAGGTCCTTTGCGGGCAGGCTGGATCGGGGATCTGGAGGTCATTCCTGCGGCGCGGGCCTGATGGCGCCGACGCTGACCAGGGGGGAGGTGACGAACGGCTGGCTGGCCCAGCGCTGGCCGTGACCAAGATCAAGCAGCATCACCGAATCCGATCGCTCGCGGGTGGCGAAATTCTGCAACGGATCGGTCACGCTGTGCCAGCGCGTGCCTTGCCACTGGCCCGATGCAGTCATCTCGCACAGGGCGATGGTCATCGGCGCGGGGGCGCTCTGTTCCGATTGCGGCTGGCCGGCTCCGGTCAAGCGCCGGGCCAGCGCGCGCGCGGCCTCGGCCACGGCGGCCTGTTCCTCGGCCGGGGTCCTGGTGTGGACCAGCCCCAGCCGCACCGTTCCCGCCGCCGGTCCGGATACCGCTGCGCCATACCAAGCCCGCCCGACCAGCCGTGCCGGTCCGGATGAAGCGGGTGGCACGGACAGTGAAAATTCGACCAGCGCGCAATCGAACTCGATCCGCTCCAGCCCTGGCACGGCCACCTTGAAGGGAACCTGCACCACATATCGGCTTGCCGCCGGAACCTGAACCAGCTGCAGCGCGGCATTTTCCGGGGCGATCGATCCGTCGGTATCAAGCTCGAACCGGGTCGCACGGCCATCCCCGGCGGTGGGGACCAGTTCGATCAGATCGGCGCGCACGGCGGTGCGAGGATCCAGTTTGGTTCCGGCCAGCCCGGGCAGGCTCAGCACGGTCTGGGCCGGGGCGGTGCTGCCAAGGGTCAGCAGCAAGGTGGCAAGCATGCCGTGAGAAATGCGCATCGTCGGATCTCCGGCCAGACGCGGCTTGCGGGGCACTGTGCCCGGGGCCGTGGCGTCAGCACTTTTTGTCGCATGGCGCGCTGCGGGCGCTACCCAAACGGGTAGAGCGATGTTACCGCTGCAATCCGCATGGCGGGATTGATCGAAACGGCTGATTTCAACGCGGTTGTCTCGGACATTTACGAGGCTTCGCTCAGTCCGGCGCATTGGGATCTGGCGCTGACCGGGCTGGTCAACCGGTTTGGCCGCGAACGCTGGGACGTGGCCATGCTGGTGTGGGAACGGGTCGAACCCGGCGGCGGGCGGTTCATCGCCGCCAGCGGGGTCCACGAAATGGCCCGCGCCGCCTATCTCCAGCTGTTCGCCGGGCGCAACCTGTGGTCGGTCCACGGCCATCACATGCCGATCGGATCGGTCACCCATTCCGACCAGCTGGTCGCGCGCGCGGATTTTCTCGCCAGCCCGTTCTACCGCGATTTCCTGTCGATGTTCGGGATGGAAGTGGCGCTGCTGGGCTCGCTGGATCGGCAGGCCAGCGATCACCTCGGGCTGTGCCTGCCGGGGCCGCCGGACTGCGATGTTTCCCGCTTGCAAGAGGCGACCGGCATGCTGATCCCCCACATCCAGCGCGCGGTGCGGATCTCGCGCCGGATCGGTGAGGCAGAGCTGGCCGCGGCCAATTCACAGGCAGCGCTGGATCATGCGCCATCGGCGGTGCTGCTGCTCGATGAGCGGCTGGGGCTGGTCTATGCCAATCCCAACGGGCAGGCCCTGATCGAGGATTTTCACCTGGCCGACGCGACCGGCCAGTTGCGCCTGCCCAGCCGGGACCTGCGCGAGGAGCTGTTGGAGCTGGCCGGGCCCGATGCGGCGCGGCACTGCCATCCGTTCCGGCTGCAACGCAGCGGGCTGAACGGCCTGGCGGCGATGGCGATGCGGATCGATCCGGACCGCTTCGGCGCCGCCCGCAGCTCTGGTGGCACGGCGCGGTTGATGATCGTCGCCGCCCACAATCCCAAAGTCAGCGAAGAAGGCGTGGACCGCGTGCGCGAATGGTTCGGCCTGACCCATGCTGAAGCCCGGCTGGCCTTGCTGCTGGCCGAAGGCGGGCGGATCGAGGATTACTGCGATTTGCGCGGGGTTTCGGTCAATGCCGCGCGGTTTCTGCTCAAGGGCATTTTTGCCAAGACCGGGTGCAACCGTCAGGCCCAGGTGGTCCAGCTGATCAATGCCAGTCCGCTCCACTGGGCCAGCGGATTGCCCGTTTCGGATCTGCCGCAACCGATCTGACCCGTTCCTATTCAAACAGGTAGCGTCAGCATTGCCGCATCGTGCCAGTCCTGTCCCGCCGTTCGGGAACAGGAGCCCTTGCCATGCGTGCCATCCATCGCCTTTCCGCTGTCGCTGCTTTGGCCCTGTCGCTGGCCGGGGCCGCGCTGGCGCAGACAACGCTCAAGCTTCCGCCGGTGTTCCGGCCACCGGCCAGCACGACCACTGCCGCGCCGACTGCCCCCGTGGCCCAGCCGGTCGAGCCGCTCACCGGCGCCCAGCAGCGCGCGCTCTATCCCATCGGTCCGCAGCGGCCGGGCTGGTACCGGATCCGCTCGCAATTGACGGGGCTGTGCCTGACGGTTCAGCCGCCGTTCGATTTTGACCGCAACTACCATTTTCGCCAGTATCCCTGCTCCGATGCCGGATCGGGCGGCCCGGTGCAGCGGCTCGCGCTGCTGCCGCAGCCGACGGGCATGTACACGCTGCGCACCAATCTGGAGGTTGTCGACGGGCGCGCCGTTGTCCCGGGTCAGATTTCCAACTGCGCCACAGTGGCGCGCGGGGTGGTGTTGGGCCCGGCGCGGATCGATCTGCGCGGCTGCGATTTGCCGAACGGCAACGGGGACTGGACCTACGCCGGGATCGAGGACCAGCAGTTCTCGCTGGTTGCTGCCGGGGGAGACAGCTTTGAGATCCGTCCCAGCGAGATCGGGCTGAGCCTCACCCTGCGCCGGGTCAACAACTGCATGGCGGTGCGCGATGCCAATCGCGACAACGGTGCGCACATGATCAAGTGGCCGTGCAACGGCAATGCCGAACAGCGGTTTCTGTTCGAATATCTTGGGCCGATCGAGGCCGGGGTGGAAGAACCGCTGCTGTCCGCGCAGAACTGGGCGTTCAGTCCGACCGGGCAGGTGCGGCTGGTGGCCGCGCCCGGGGTGATGCTTTCGGCGGCGGATTTCAATGTGTTCGAAACGATTGCCGATGGCGGGGCCTATTGCATGAGCAGCTGTTCGGGGGACAGCCGGTGCAAGGCATGGACCTGGACCGGCCCGGGCTTTGCCGGCATGGCCAAGCCGATGTGCCGCTGGAAGCAGGCGATCGGCACTCCCACCAATCAGGGCGCGGCTGCAGCCGGTCTGGTCGCCAGCGGGATCGTGCGGCCATGATCCGCCGCAACCGCGCGCTGGCCGCGCTCGCTCTGGCCGTGCTGCCCACCGCCGTGCTGGCCGATTTCGTTACCGGCGGGTTCCTTGGCCCCGACCGGTGGACCGATCCCGCGCCGGGGGGCTATTCCTTCAAGCTGGCGGGCACCAACCTGTGTGCCCAGCGTGAATCCGGGCTGACCCGCTCGATCCTGCCGCATCTGGTGCTGCGCCCCTGCAACCCGACCCTGTTCGATCAGGATCTTGAACTGGCCCCCAACGGCACCACCAGCGCTCCGCTGGCCCTGGCCAGTGGGGTGACCTGGCGGATCCAGACCCGCCAGAAGTGCCTGACTGCGGCGCGCCTGGTGGTGTTCGGGCCGCCTGCCGTGGATGAACTTGACTGCGGCACCCGCGCCGACGGGGCGGGCAATCCGGCGCGGATCGGGGCGGATGACCAGACCTGGCGGCTGCGCCAGCGCGGCGGCGCGCGCCAGTTCGAGATCCGCTCCACCGACAACCGTTGCTGGACCGCGCAGGGCGGGCAGGTGCGCGATGGGGTGCAGCTGGTGATGGAACCGTGCAACGATGGCCCGGCCCAGCGCTTTGAACTGGCCCGGCCGCGTTCGGGCGCGGTGACGGCGATCAATCAGCGCGCGGCAGAGGATTTCGGCTGGTTCAGCCTGGACCGGCAGTTCTCGCCGTTCCTGTTCCGCTCGCTGCCCCGGCTCAACATCGAATCGAACGATCTGCCGGGCGGTGCCGGGCCGACCGCCAACGATTTCGGCCTCGCCTGCGCGCGGGCCTGTGCGCAGAACTTTCAGTGTCAGGCCTATACCTGGGTCGATCCGCGCGCGCGGGGCGGCACGCCGATGTGCTACCAGAAAAGCGGGATGACCGCCCTGCCGGTGGCGGACAATTTCACCATGTCCGGGATCGTCGTGCCCCACTGACCGCCCATTCCTTCCCTCTTCGGCGGTCCGGCACGCGACCCATCGGCCCGCCGCACCTGTCGGGGGGATGCCTTGCGGCGTCCCCCCGGATTTTTCGCTGGGCACAGCGCCCGGTTCATCGCTGCGCAATGCTTGAAGCGCGATGGGTTAACAGGCAAAAGGGGATCACAGGCCGGGCCGCAGCGCGCCCGGTAAACGGAGTAAGGCGATGACGATGCGGGGCAAGACCGGGCAGGTCCGGGGTGCGGGACTGGCAGCTTTGGCGATGATACTGGCCGCAGCCCCCGTCAGCGGCGCACAGACCGCGCCGCAGCCGGCCCGTGCGCCGGAAAGCATCCTGCCCAGCCCCGCCCCCAGTCCGGCAGTCACCACTCCCGCCGTGCCTGTACCGGTGGCCAGCGCCGCCCCGGCCCCGGTCGCCACCCCGGCCCCGCCGCCGCCGCTTTACCCGGTGATGAACTGGGCCGTGGCCGATGCCCAGTCCTTGCTCGGCGTGATCGGCTCGATCGATGAAGAGGGGCTGATTCCGGCGGATTACCAGCCCGATGCCTTGCGCGCGGCGATCGCCGCGGGCCCCGGCGCGGCGCTTGACGCAGCGGCCAGCAAAAGCTTCGCCTGGCTGGTTGAGGACATGCGCGATGGCCGCACCCGGATGGATTCGCGCCAGCAGTGGTTCGTGGTCGATCCCGACGTCGATCTGCACCCGACCGCGCAAGTGATGACCCAGGCGCTCGCCAGCCATGACATCGCCGGGGCCATCGCCGCGCTCGCCCCGACCCACCCCGATTACAAGACGCTCAAGGCCGCACTCGCCGCCGCGCCCAAGACTGACAAGGCCGCGCGCAACCTGATCCGCGTCAACCTTGATCGCTGGCGCTGGCTGCCGCGCGAAATGGGCAAGTATTACCTGCTCACCAACCTGCCCGAATTCCAGCTGCGGCTGACGGTCGATAATTCGATCATCCGGTCGTACCGCACCGTGATCGGCAAGCCTGGCAAGACCCAGACCCCGAACCTCGCCGAACAGGTCGAAGCCGTGGTGTTCAATCCCACCTGGACCGTGCCGCAATCGATCGTGAAGGGCGAAGGACTGGGCGCGCGGCTGATCGGCAATCCGGCTTCTGCGCTGCGGCAGGGCTACAAGGTCAGCAAGGCCAAGGACGGGACGATCACCGTGGTCCAGCAGCCGGGGGACAACAATTCGCTCGGCCGGATGAAGATCGACATGCCCAACGAACATGCGATCTACCTGCACGATACCCCGTCCAAGGCGCTGTTCAACGCCCAGGTCCGCGCCTTCAGCCACGGCTGCGTGCGCACCGAACGCGCGGTGGAACTGGGCATGACCATGGCGATCCTGGGCGCGGGCATCACCCCGCAGCAGGCGGTGCAGCACAACATGTCGGGCAAATACACCCGGGTGGTGATGACCAAGACCTTCCCGGTCTATCTGACCTATTTCACCATGGCGACCGACATCACGGGCAAACTGGGCAAGTTTGCCGACGTCTATGGCCGCGACGTGCCGGTGCTCGCCAGCCTGGCCGCCCCGCGCGCGGCGTGGGACGGCAAGCGCAAGAGCAGCGAAGCCGTGGTCAAGCTGGATAATCCTTTGTAATTCAGACGTTGTCTGGCCGGAACGTGCAGGCCTTCACCACGGCGATCTCGGCCGGGGTCAGCACGCCGGGCCGGGCGATCCAGACCCAGATCTTGCGGAAGTCGTGGCGGTCCTCGATCCGCACCGTGATTCCGCGTGCGGCACTGGTCAGGTCCTCGCCTTTGCCATCGGGGCCGAGTTGCAGTCCGGCGGGGGCCGGTGCGCGCAGGCAGGCGGCCACTTGCGGCTTGGGCTTATAGGAATGGTCGGTATAGGCCATGACCGCGTTCGGCGGGTCGGCAGGGTTGGAAAACCACAGCCAATAGATCAGAAATCCCGCCAGCAGCAGCAGCGCGAGCAGGGGCAGTCGCCTCAAGCGATCTCGATCCGGTCAGCGTAAAGCAGGCGTCCGCCCGAAAGGTGCCACAGTGCTTCGTTGAACTGGTCCGGCGCCATGGCAAAGCAACCTTCGCTGCGGCCCAGCTTGCCGAATTTGGCGATGTGGCTGGGGGCGGCATAGGCGGCGGGGTGCATCACGATCGCGCGTTCCAGCGCGTGCGAATTGTCCTGATCGAGCCCGAGCAGGCGGATCGAGGTGCCGTATTTGCCGGTGTACCACTCGGCCGTCAGATAGCCCCCGCGTGAGGTCGCTTCCGATCCCGGCACGTTGGAAAAGGCCTGCAGGAACCCGCTGTGCTCGGGGTCCGAACCGCGGCCGTGACAGACCAGAAAACTGCGGATGTTCCCGGCTTCCAGATTGACGAAGTGGAACCGCGGCAGGGTGCTGGGGCGGGCGAAATCGGCCACGCCGACAATGTCATGCCGCCACACGGCTTTGCCCGCGCGGCTCAGTTCGCGCTTGGCGATTTCCACCAGCCGGGCATCATAGGCGGGGTTGGGCACGGCCATTGTCGGCAAGGCGGGTTCGACCGGTGGCGGGGGCACCGGTGCGGCGGTGCCAAGCCCGAAAGCCTTGTCGAATTCATCGGTCAGCACCTGGCCAAGGGCGCGCGCGGGCAGGGCGAGCGCCGCGCCCGCTGCCAATCCGCCCCGGATCAGATCGCGTCTGTTCATGAGCCCCGCCATAGCGGTCTGTGGATAAAGCAAGTCTGAACGAGTCGCCAAGAGGGAATCGGTGGATCAGTGCTGGACTGCGCCCAATTGCGCCAAAGCAGGGCCATCGACGCGCATCACGGTCCATTCATCCATCAGCCGCGCGCCCAGCGCCTGGTAGAAGCCGATCGCCGGCGCGTTCCAATCGAGTACTGACCATTCAAGCCGCGCGCAGTCGCGTTCCAGCGCCAGCGCGGCCAGGCGGGCCAGCAGGGCCTTGCCCAGCCCGCTGCCGCGCGCCTCGGGCCGGACGAACAGGTCTTCCAGATAGATCCCCGGCTTGCCTTCAAAGGTCGAGAAGTTGTGAAAGAACAGGGCAAAGCCCTGCGCGGTGCCATCGATTTCGCCAATCAGCACTTCGGCATAGGGGCGCGGGCCGAACAGCTTTGTGCCCAGCACCGCTTCGTCAAACCGGACCTCGTGGGCCAGCTGCTCATAGTCCGCCAGCGCGCGGATCAGATTGGCGATCAGCGCCAGATCTGCGCTGTTGGCGGGGCGGATCGTCACGGTCATCGGTTCATCCTTCTGGCCAGTCCTGGCCACAAAACGCCCAGCGCCAGGCCAGCCATGACCAGCACAAAGGCGAGCACTTTCCAGCCCGGCAAGGGTTCATCCAGCAGCAGTGCAGAGGCGCCCATGCCGAACACCGGCACCAGCAGGGCCAGCGGGGTCACGCTCGCGGCGGGGTGCTTGCTCAGCAGCCAGCCCCAGGCGCCATAGCCGAACATGGTGTTGCCCACCGATTGCCACAGCACCGCCGCCCAGGTCATCGCATCGGCGGCCATCACGCCTTGCCGGATCGCGCCCCAGCCCTCGGTAAGCAGGGCCATGCCGAGCAGTGGCGGCACCGCAAAGACACTCGACCAGACGACATAGGCCAGCATGTTGACCGGCCCCGCCGCGCGGCTGGTCATGTTGCCCAGCGCCCAGCACAGCGCCGCCAGCACCACCAGGCACAGCCCCAGCGGGGTGGCGGTGGCATCGGTGTGGAACGCGATCACGCCCAGCCCGCCCACTGCCAGCGCCAGCGCGGCCAGCTGCCACCAGGCGACCCGCTCGCCGCTGAACCGCATCGACAGGCCAATGGTGAAGAACACTTGCACCTGCACCACCAGTGAAGCCAGCCCGGGGGTAATATCCGCGCGCATCGCGGTAAACAGCAGCCCGAACTGCCCCGCGCCGATCAGCACGCCATAGGCCATCAGGTTGCGCCACGGCACCGCCGGACGCCTGAGCAGCAGGGCGAGCGGAAAAAAGGCGAAACCGAATCGCAGCACCGCCAGGGTCAGCGGCGGCAGATGTGCCAGCGCCAGCTTGATCACCACGAAATTGGTGCCCCACACCGCCATGACGGCCAGAGCCAGCAGCAGGTGCAACGGGGGCAGGGCTTGGCCGTGGGCGCGGTTCATCCAGAGCCCTTAGCCGCTGTCCTCGCGCTTGTCAGCGGGGCTGGATCACCATGCGGTCGCCTTGCAGGGTAACCTTGCCCATCTTGCGCAGCAGGTTCTGGCCCAGCAGGTTGACCCCCAGCCCCTGAACCACCACCGCATCGACATTCTGAAACTCGCTTTCGCCCAGTTTCAGCGTGTCGAGCACCACCGGCGCGCCATAGCCGGTGCCGGAAGCCGTCTGCATGATCGGCTGGAACGCCCCGGCCTCGATCACGATCCCGGCGAGGTCGGCGCTGTCTTCGGTCAGGGCGACCGTATCGGCCCCGGTATCGACCAGGAACCGCAGGCTCTGTCCGTTGACTTCGCCGTTGAGGTGGAACTGGCCGCTTTCATCGCGTTTCAGCGCCAAGGCACTGGCGGGCAGGGGGCGGCTCGGCTGGCTTTCCGCAGCCGCGACTTCGGTGCTCCGTTCAGCAGGCGCGCCCGCAGGATCGGAGCGTCCGAGCAGTCCGGCTACGGCCATCATCAGCAAGACGGCGCCCAATGCAATGCCATAGAGGCGGTTCATGCCGCCCGGTTTACCGCAAAAGGCTTACGGCTTTATTGCGCCGCTGTGGCTTCCAGTTCGGCCGCCTTGGCTTCGACCAGCGACACGATGTGATCCAGCATCGCCTCGCTCTGCACATGATGGTCGGTCACGCCCGACAGATAGACCATGTGCTTGCCATTGCCGCCGCCGGTCAGCCCGATATCGGTCTCGCGTGCTTCGCCGGGGCCGTTGACCACGCAGCCCAGCACCGACAGCGAGAGCGGAGTCTTGATGTGGCTAAGCCGGTTTTCCAGCGCCTCGACCGTGCGGATCACGTCGAAGCCCTGCCGTGCGCAGCTGGGGCAGGAAACGATCCGGACCCCGCGCGTGCGCAGGCCGAGCCCCTTGAGAATCTCGAACCCGACGCGCACTTCCTCTTCGGGTTCGGCGGACAGCGAGACGCGGATCGTATCGCCGACCCCGGCCCACAGCAGGTTGCCGATCCCGATCGCGCTTTTCACCGTGCCGCCAATCAGTCCTCCGGCCTCGGTGATCCCCAGGTGCAGCGGGCAATCAACCGCTTCGGCCAGTTGCATATAGGCTGCGACGGCCAGGAACACGTCGCTGGCTTTCACCGCCACCTTGTATTCGTGGAAATCGTGGTCCTGCAGCAGTTTGATGTGATCGAGCGCGCTTTCGACCAGCGCTTCGGGGCAAGGCTCGCCGTATTTTTCGAGCAGGTCCTTTTCGAGGCTGCCAGCGTAGACTCCGATGCGGATCGCACAGCCATTGGCCTAGGCGGCACGGACCACTTCGGCCACGCGCTCGCTGCTGCCGATATTGCCGGGGTTGATCCGCAGGCAGGCCGCGCCCGCATCGGCGGCTTCCAGCGCGCGCTTGTAATGGAAATGGATGTCCGCGATCAGCGGCACGCGCGCGGCCCTGGCGATCTGGCGAAAGGCACGGGTGCTGTCCTCATCCGGGCAGGACACCCGGATCAGGTCGGCCCCGGCATCCTCGCAGCGGCGGATCTGGTCGATCGTCGCCACCGGGTCGCTGGTCAGGGTGTTGGTCATGGTCTGGACCGTGATCGGCGCATCGCCGCCCACGGGCACAGAGCCCACCATGATCTGCCGTGATGTGCGCCGCGCGATATCGCGCCAGGGTCTGATGGATGACATGGGCAGCCATATAGGCGCGGCCCGGCGCGGGCGCAAACCGTCCCGCAATTGGACAAGGCCGAAAGTGCGGTTGCTGCCCATGCCGCTTTGGAGCAGCGATGCAAAACGTCGCAATTACAGGGGAATAGGGATGAAGCGCTGGTTTGCCATGTTGGCCGCCCTGCTGCTGTTGGCACCTGCCGCCGCGCAGGCGCAGCTCGCCACGGTCGAGGTCAAATTTGTTGGCATGATCACCGGATCGGCCGCGGACACGCTGATGATCAATGGCCAGAAATGGACCGGGCCGCTGCCCGACTTTCCCTACAAGGCCGGGGATCAGATCACGGTTTCGATGAATGTCCGCCCAAGCGGCGAATACCTCGATCCCAACTATCCCAGCAAGCCCGTGGACGGGATCTATCGGTTTTCGGTGATCGGGGCGAGCCAGTTGCAGAACTTTCCGTCAGCCACCGCGATCGCTCCGATTACCGCCATGGACGTATCGGGCCCGATCAGCGCGGCTGGTGGTATCCAGACCTCGCAGGGTCTGGTCATGACCTACAATTCGAACAGCGGCACCTGGGGGATGGAAATGCCCACTGGCAGTTATTCGCTGTTCCAGTTTGACGGGCCGGGTTATCTCTATGACCCCGCCAGTGACAGCCTGTCACTGACTTCGACCACCCGCGATCCGGTCTATGGCTGCACCGATCAGGGATCGGGCTGCTTCGGACTGTCCGGTTCGATGACTGACAGCGCGATCAGACGCGCCCCGGTCTATGGCACCGATGGCAGCACGCGCGGGTTCTTCTCGATGCTGTTTTCGGGCGACTGGTTCGTCAACGGCGTCAAGCAGGGCGGCGGATCGACCGAAGTGCCCGAACCAGGCCAGCTGGGCATGATGGCGCTGGCGCTGCTGCCGCTGATCGCGCGGCGGCGCAGGCGCCTGGCTCGCGCCTAAAGCATCCGCGCGAACAGGAATTCCGGGTCGATGTGATCACCGACCCGGAACGTGATGTCCGCCACCTTGTCGAACCCGTAACGCCGATAAAAGCGGTGTGCGCCGTCGTTGTGGGCATAGACCGAAATCTGCACCTCGTCCGCGCCGCGCGCGGCGAATTGTTCCATCGCCCAGTCCATCAGCGCCTTGCCGATCCCGCCCCCGGTGGCGTCAGGGGCGGTGTAGAGCTGCTTGAGTTCCATCACCCGGCTGCCCCGCGCATGATCGGGAAAGCCGCAGATCAGCCCGATCTTGCAATAACCGACCAGCGCGCCGCCGCGCTCAGCCAGGCGATAGACCCGGTCCGGATTGGCCAGCTCCGCCGCAATCGCCGGTTCGGACAGGCTCTCGGCCAGAAACGCGTTCAGATTCTCCGCGCTGTAAAGGTGCCCGAACTTGGCGATGAAGCTGTCAGTCGCCAGCTGTGACAGTGCGGGAATGTCGGCCCGGGTTGCCGGGCGCAGGGTCAGGTCGGTCACAGTTCTCTCGTCATGAACACGCTGAAGGGATCTTCGCCATAGTCGGCGAAAGGGCCGCACTCGGCAAAGCCGTTGGCCAGATAGAGGCTGCGGGCGGGGATGAATTCCGCGGTCGATCCCGTTTCCAGGCTGAGCCGCCGATAGCCGCGCCCGCGCGCCACTTGCAGCAGGTGGTCCAGGATCGCGCGTCCCGCCCCCTTGCCGCGCCAGGCCGGATCGGCGCGCATCGATTTGAGCTCGCCGTGGCCGGAATCCAGCTGCTTGATCGCTCCGCAGGCCGCCAGCCGGTCCCCCTGCCAGGCGGAAAAGAACGTGACATCGGGTGCGCGCAGCCGCTCGATCGGCATGGCGTGGACACTGCACGGCGGGGACCACTGGTGCATCTCGTCCAGATGCAGCCGCAGCAGGGCGGCAATTTCCGGCCCGGTCAGATCGTCTTCACGGATCGTGTAGTCAGGCATGTTTGTCCGCCTTGCGCTGGCCCATCCGCATGCCGCTTTCCAGGCGCGCGCGCAGCTGGGTGTAGTAGGCCTCCAGAAAGGCGCGTTCATCACCCATGCCGGGTTCCCAGCCGATCTTGCGGCAGATCGCCTCGTGGACCTTGACCATCGCATCGGGGCGGCCCTCGCGCAGTACGCGTTCCAGCGTTTGCAGCTCGAACTCGCCATAGATCGCCAGCTCGGCCTCGCCAAAGCGGTACTGCGCCCCGGTGGTTTCGCTGGTCCCGCCTGCCGCAACCGCACCGGTGCTCAGCACGGCTTCCAGCTTGCGGCGCGGGGCCTCGACCACCCAGGTCCCGGCGATCAGGTCTCCGGCGCGCAGCCGGTCGCGGTTGAACAGCGGAAACAGCGCAAAGCACAGGAACCAGCCAGTCGCCGCCAGCCCCGCCGCGCCCATGTCATCCCCGCCTTGTGCGCTCATCAGCAGCATCACCGGCAGGAACAGTTCGATATCGCGCAGCAGGTTGCGCGCCAGCACCATTTCCGGGCTGAGCCGCCCCCCGTCGCGCGCGGCGATGCGGATGCCGGTGATCCGCTTGCCCGGCGTCGCGCCGCGCGGACCCAGTTCGAACAGCAGGAAATAGCCATGCCGGAACAGAAAGATCACCGCGATCCACACGATCACCAGGAATTCGGCGGCATGCTTGGCCCCCGGCGAATCCTTGCCCGGCATGCCATCGGCCAGCTGCGAAACCTGCGCGGCGCTCAGCCCCAGCACCAGGGTGGTGACGATGATCGCGATCGAGATGAACAGCAGATCCAGCGAGAGCGCGCCGAACCGGGTGCCCCGGCTGGCCAGAGTGACCGGCAGGGCGATCCCTTCGGGCGTTACCATCACGCGGCGGCGGTCATCGACCGGGCGGGGTTTGCGGCGCAGCCACTTCACCGGGTCTCGCTCCCCTGCGGGACGCGGCGAAAGGCAAAGAAATAGACCAGCCACAGCGTCAGCATCGAATAGCCGACCACATAGCGGCCCATGGTATTGTCAATCAGCTGGCGGCCCAGCCCTTCCAGCATGCCCGCCAGGACCAGCATCAGCACCACCCCGGCCATGACCACGGCGGCGCGCTGACCCGCTTCGGCAGCGGCGGCCAGGATCGAGCGCTGGCCCGGAAAGGCCATCGACCGCCCGACATGCAGCCCCGCTCCGCCCGCCAGCATGATCGCGAACAGTTCGGTCGTGCCGTGGATCGAAAGCCAGCCGACGAAGTCCACGGTCAGCCCCTGGCCATGGAACAGCCACAGCATCGCCCCCAACGTCGCGGTGTTCTGGATCAGCAGCAACAGCGGCGGCACGCCAAAGGCAAAGCCCAGCGCAAAGCACAGGATCGCGATCCCGGCATTGTGGCTGAACAGCGATGCGGCAAAGATCGAAAGCCCGTCCTTGTCCTGCATTCCGAACATGGTCTGGCGCAGCACTTCGCGCGTTGCCCCGGGCACGCGTTCGTCCTGAAACCCGCCGGGCACCAGCGAATAGTACCAGTCCGGATCCTGCGCGCAGAGCAGCCAGCCGACCACCGTGCCGGCCACCATCAAGGCCAGCGCGACCAGCAGTTCGGGCCCGATCGCCCGCACCGCCGCGCTCCATTCCCCGCCAAAGAACCGCCGCAGCCAGCCCCACAGCGTGATGCGCGGGCCATAGACCTGGAACCATGCGCGCTGCACCAGCCCTTCAAGATAGGCCAGCGTCGCCGCGTCGAGCGAGGTTTCGCGCGCTACCGAGAGGCTGGAGGCGACCGTGCGGTACAGCACCGGCAGTTCCAGCACATCGGCATCGGACAGCTTGCGGAACCGCCCGCTTTCCATCCGCCGAACGATTTCCTCCAGCCGCTGCCAGTCGCGCTCACGCTCTTGCCGGAACCGGTCAGAGCGCAGCGCCGCCGCCACGATCGCCGCGTCCTGGGCGTCCGCCGTGCCGCCGAACAGGCCAAAGATCGCCATCAGCTCTGCCCCCTCATCCAATCGCTCCCTTGCGCTTGATCGCCAGATAGCTGTCGATCAGCCGGGTGCCGATCCGGTCGTAAGGTGCCTCGATCACATCCACCCCCATCGCCCGCAGCTTGGACAGCACCAGCGCGCGCTGGCGCAGCAGGGCATCGGCGCTGACCGCCATGGCCAGATCCTGCATCGCAGCGGGCGCGGCCGTGGCCAGGCTGTCCAGTTCATCGTCGGCCATGGTCACGAACAGCACCAGATGCCGCCGGGTCAGGCGGCCGATGCTTTCGATCATCAGTTCGGCGCTGGTCGGATCGGTGAAGTCGGAAAACACCACCACCAGGCTGCGGCGCTGCAGCCGCCCGGCCAAGGTGGCCAGCGCCAGGGTGAAATTGGGCTCCTGGGCATGATAGTCGAGCCCGGCTGCGGCCTGCTGCAAGCGGCGAAAGTCGCGCGCGTCGGTCACGAACGGCGTGAACAGCTCGGGCCGCGCGGCAAACCCGAACAGGGCCACCCGGTCTCCCGCTTTCAGCGCGACATAGGCAGTAGTCAGCGCCGCGCTGACCGCGCGGTCAATTCGGGAAAGTCCACCCACCGGCTCACACATCGCCTGTCCGCAATCGAACGCGAACACCACCTGGTTGTTGCGTTCGGCCTCCATCTCCTTGGCATAAAGGTGCATGTGCCGGGCGCTCGATTTCCAGTCGATCCGGCGCTTGTCCATGCCCGGCTGGAATTCGGCGAGGGCTTCGAACACCGTGCCCTCGCCGCGGATCCGCCGCGCGATCAGGCCGAACTGGGCGTCCTTGAGGAACATCTGCAAGGCGGGAGAGCGCACTGCGGCGAGATTGGGCCAGACCCGCACTTGCGCTTCAACCGGCCGCACCAGCTGCCGCGCGCCAAGCCCGAGCGGGCCGGTCCAGCGCAGCCACATCCGTTCGACCGTGCCTGTGCCGCGCCGCAACGGGCGATAGACCAGCCCGCCTTCCCACGGCTCTCCCGCATCGACCGGCGGGTCAAGCGTCAGCTCGCCGCGTCCGCCGCCCAGCAGTCGCCCGTCGGTGGCCAGCGCCGCACTGACCGCGTGCGGGCGGCCAGCGGCGAAACGGGCGCGGGCAATGAACCAGGTTTCCTCGCCCACTTCGGTATCGGGCGGCATGGTGAGCTCGGCCTGTTCGACCTTGCCCGCCAGCAAGGAATCGAGCAGCACCAGCAGCACGATCCCCAGCGCCATGATCGGCGCCGCCACCCAGGCCCCCGGCGCGCTCGCCGCGATCAGCACCGCGACCGGCGCGCTCAGCGCGATCAGCAGCGCGGCACGCGGCGTGGGGACAATCCGGGCGCGGGGGAGGGTCATGGGTTAACGCGGTGCCTCGGTCGCCTCGACCAGATCGGCCACCAGTGCTTCGACCTGCTTGCCGTCGATCTCTGCCGCCGGGGACAGCAGCAGGCGGTGGCGCAAGACGGCGGTGGCGAGCGCTTTGACATCGTCGGGCAGGACATAGTCGCGCGCATCGAGCGCGGCGCGGGCGCGGGCGGCGTTGGCGAGCAGCACGGCGGCGCGCGGGCTGGCCCCGGCGGCCAGATCGGCGCTGTCCCGCGTGGCGCGGATCAGGCGGACGACATAGTCGACCACACTGTCGGCCAGAGTCACGGTCTTGACCGCCTGCGCGGCGGCGGCGATCACTTGCGCATTGGCCACCGCCTGAACTCCGAAATCGGCCGGACGCTGCGGCCCGGCGCGGGTGCCGAATGTGCTGATGATCCGCGCCTCTTCGATCGCGCTGGGGTAGGGCACCAGCAGCTTGAACAGGAACCGGTCGAGCTGCGCCTCGGGCAGGGGATAGACCCCCTGGCTCTCGATCGGGTTCTGGGTTGCCACCACCAGAAAGCTGTCGGGAAGGCTGTGCGCGGTGCCGTCCAGCGTGACGCGGCGTTCCTGCATCGCTTCCAGCAGTGCGGCCTGGGTCTTGGGCGGAGTGCGGTTGATTTCATCGGCCAGCAGCAGTTCGCAGAAGATCGGCCCGCGCGTCAGGGTGAACTGGCTGGTCTGGAAATTGAACAGGTTCGAACCCAGAATGTCGCCCGGCATCAGATCGGGAGTGAACTGGATCCGCCCGAATTCGAGCCCGAGGCTGGCGGCGAAGCATTGCGCGAGGAACGTCTTGGCGGTGCCCGGTGGCCCTTCAAGCAGGACGTGGCCCTGCGCCAGCAAGGCGATCAGCAGGCCATCGACGGTCTCGGTCTGGCCGACCACGGCCTTGCCCACTTCGCTCCGGATCGAGGCTGCAAGCGCGCTGACCTGGCTCAGGGTCATGGAAGTCATCGGATCAGGGTCCTTTCAAGCGAGTGGAGTGCCTGCGCGGCGCGCAGCAGTTCACGGGGGCTGCGCGCCGCACGAAGGCGGGCGGCAGCCTGGGAAAAGGGTTCGGCCTGCGGTGCGCGGGCGGCCAGCGCGCGGTCAATCGCCTGCTCGGTCGCCTCCGGATCAAGCCGCTGCGGCAGGGCGAGCGCGCGGGCCAGCCGGTCGCGCGCGGCATCGGCATAGGGCGGGGCGACGAGGTAAAGGCGCCGGGTGCGCCGCACCAGCCCGGCCGCATTGCTGACCAGCGCCCGCTTGCCAAACGCCAGCGCGCGGGTGGCAAGGCGCGGCGGGCCGAACCGGTTGAAGGCGCGCCACCCGGTTACCAGCGCGGCCAGCAGCAGGCACAGCGTCGCGGCCAGGAACGGCGGGGTAAAGGCCAGGGTCAGCAGGTTCTGCGACCGGGCAAAGCCGTTTAGCGTCAGATCGAACATGACCTTTTTCTCAGCCCCATCCAGGCTGGCCTGGACCAGCCGTTCGGCCAGCCGGGCATTGGCCGCATCGCCAAAGCCGTAATTGTTGACGAGGTCGGGTTCGAACACGAACACCAGCGGGAACAGCCCGTCATCATCGCCCGGTTCGATCTCGTTATCGGTCTGGGCAATGGCATCGAGCGAATCGGTGACCCCGCCATCGTTGCCGGCATAGCCCGCCAGCATCCGCCCATCCTGATCGCCGGTGACCAGTGGGATCAGGTTCTCGCCCTTGCCCGACATGACCGATTCGGAATTGGGCAGTTCGCCCATGGTCCCGCCGCCGGTCCAGCGCGCGGTCTTGCCGCCGGCGCGCATCGGGCCAATCTCGACGATCTCGTCATCGCGGAACCCGCCCCAGCCGGGGGCCATGGCCCCTTCCAGCGCGGTCCAGCCGGGCTGGGCCTTGGCGCTTTCCTGCACGCTTACCTGGCGGGTGAGCCATTTGGGCACGATCACCAGAGTCGGGCCGATCCGGCGGCGCTGCTCGACGATCCGGTTGATCGCCTGGCCATCGGCATTGATCGGCGGGGTCAGCACCAGCAGCCCGCCCTGCTTGAGATTGGCTTTCGATTGCACCCGGCTGACCGCATAGCCGCGCGCTTCAAGGTAATTGGCCATCGCGGCATAGCCGGTCAGCCCCTTGCCGCCGACGGTGGCCTGGCCGTTGTTGGTGTTGCCCCCGGTCAGGCCTGCGCCGACCAGCCACAGGAAGGCGATGAAGGCCAGGCCGCCAACCACCACCATGCCCAGCACGGTGCGCGGACTGAACGGGCTGGCGGCGCGCTCGCTCATGCCGGGATCCGTTCCAGCGCAAAGCGGGCATAGGCCTCGCGCGCGGCGTGCCAGTCAGCCTGATCGAGCGCGCTGAGCGCAAACAGGCTGCGTTCCACCCGCACCGCGATCAGGGTAAAGGCTTCGCGGGCGGAGCCGGGCAGCTGGGTGATCCCGGCAATCTCGCGCGCGGTGCTGGCGGGGTGGATCCAGTCAGGCCGCGCTTCGGCAATCTGGGCGACGCTGCGCTTGAGCAGCAAATGAGTCGCCTCGTCATACCGGCCCTCCCGGGCCAGCTGGTCGGCATCTTCCAGCAGCGCCATCGCGGCGTCGCGGTCCGGCGTCCAGGCGGGTTCTTCGGCTGCGGGGCGATTGCGCCGTCCTTCCAGCAAGGGTTCGGCCAGCCGCCAGACGGCCCACAGCACGGCCAGCACCGCCAGCGCGAGCAGGATCCATTGGATCGTCGACCAGCTGGTGCCGATCACCCGGGCGACCGGCTCGAACAGCTCTTTCAGCCATTCGATCCATTCGGGCGGTTTGACCGGTTCGGGGTCGGGCAGCGGCTGATACTGGATCGCGGCGTCGCGGCGCACCTGCTGCCACGCCTCGGCGGCCTGCTGCGCGGCTTCTGCCCCCTTGATTGCCACCGGCTGCGTTGTCACGCCTGCACTGGTGGCATGGCGCAAAGCGCGGGGCAAGAACCGGAAAGCGGCTGTGACGGATTAACCGCGTGCCAGTTCCTGCGGATAGGTGCCCAGCATGCGCAGTTCCTTGCAGTGGAACGCCAGCTCTTCCAGCGCGCGGTCCACCGCCGGATCGCCCGGCGCGCCGACGATATCGGCATAGAACGTGGTCGCGGCAAAGCTGGCGCCTTTCTGATAGCTTTCCAGCTTGGTCATGTTGACCCCGTTGGTCGCGAAGCCGCCCAGCGCCTTGTAGAGCGCGGCGGGGATGTTCTTCACCTCGAACACGAAGGTGGTCATCGTGGTGGTGCCGTGCAGGCTGGCGGGATCGAGCGGCTGCTGGGCGAGCACCACGAAGCGGGTGGTGTTGTCCGCCGCGTCCTCGACGTGATCCTCGATCACTTTCAGGCCATAGAGTTCGGCCGCGATCTTGGGCGCGATCGCGCAGGCCCGGGGATCGTCCATCTCGGCGACATAGGCCGCGGCCCCGGCGGTATCGGCATAGGCCATCGGCACGATCCCGCGCGCGCGCAGGTAATTGCGTGACTGGCCCAGCGCCTGCGGGTGCGAATAGGCGGCGGTGAACGGCCCATCACCCTTGGCCATCAGCGCGGCGTGGATCGGCAGGAAGTGCTCGCCGACAATGCTCAGCCCGCTTTCGGGCAGCAGGAAATGGATATCCGCCACCCGGCCGTGCTGCGAATTCTCGATCGGGATGATCGCCTTGGCGGCGCGCCCGTCCTTGACCGCTTCCAGCGCGTCTTCAAAGCTGAAGCAGGGCAGCGGCAGGCAATCGGGCGCATACTCGATCGCCGCGCGGTGCGAATTGGCCCCCGGCGCGCCCTGAAAGCTGATCGCACGCGCCGGATCTGCAGCTGCGGCGGCAGCCATTTCCTGAACACGGGCGAGTGCGGGGGCGGGGTAACTGTGCATGGTGTGCCCCTAGGGCGCGAAAATCTGCGGGGCAACCCTAGATGGGCTTGGCCCCGCTCCCCCGCCCACCACGTAGCAGGTATTCCTGCGTGCCCCGGTGCAGCACGTCGTCCACATCGATGACCGCCGTGTTGGCATAAGTGAACCCGGGCGGGAGCGAGCGGTACAGCCGGTCGAAATCGCGCTCGACCGTATCGTGGTACAGTTCGGCGAAGCTTTCGATGACGAAGTAGGTCGGTTGCAGATCGTCGATCACATAGTCGGTGCGCATCACCCGATCGACGTTGAGCATGATCCGGTTGGGGCTTTGCGCTTCAAGGCAGAACACCGCCTCGGTCGGGCCAGAGAGGATCCCGGCGCCATAGGCGCGCAAGCCCTCCGCTTCCTGAATCAGCCCGAATTCGACCGTGTACCAATAGAGCGCGCCCAGCGACTTCAGCCGGTTATAGCGCATCGCTTTCCACCCGGCGCGGCCATATTCCTGCATGTAATCGGCATAGGTCGGATCGGCCAGCATCGGCACGTGCCCGAACACGTCATGGAACACGTCGGGTTCCTGGATATAGTCAAACGTCTCGCGCGTGCGGATGAAATTGCCAGCCGGGAAGCGCCGGTTGGCCAGGTGCCAGAAGAACACGTGATCGGGGATCAGCATCGGCACCGGCACCACGCTCCACCCGGTCAGCGCGCCCAGTTCCTCGCTCAGCCGGGCAAAGTCCGGCACCCCGCCGCGCCCCAGATCAAGCTGGTCGAGCCCGGCCAGAAACGCGCTGGCCGCGCGGCCCGGCAGGACTTGCATCTGCCGCGCGAACAATTCGTCCCAGATCGCATGCTCATCCGCAGTGTAGCTATGTTGCGCGGGTTCGATCCAGTCCGCCCCCAATCCCGCCGGACGCTTGAGCGGGGCGGTGAACACGTGGCTGCCCGGATCGGGCAGGCGGGCAAAGTCGGTTTCGAACATGGTTGCAATTGTAACTTTATCAAAGCGGGACGGCAACGCCCGATTTGCCATCTTGCCAGCATGCGGCGCGGGGCGCATTCCTGACCCCCATGAAACAGCTCAAGCGCAAGAAATTCGACAAGCTCTATGCCCCGCTGGAGGAAGAGCTGGTGGCAATGGCTCGCTGGGCGGCAAAGACCGGCGCAAGGGTGCTGGTGCTGTTCGAAGGCCGCGATACGGCGGGCAAGGGCGGGGCGATCCAGGCCGTCGCGCGCCCGCTCAACCCGCGCCAGTGCCGCACCGTGGCCCTGCCCAAGCCCAGCGACCGCGAAAAGACCCAGTGGTATTTCCAGCGCTATGTCCCGCACTTGCCCGCCGCCGGGGAAATCGTGCTGTTTGACCGCAGCTGGTACAACCGTGCCGGGGTGGAAAAAGTGATGGGATTTGCCTCGGCCGAGCAGATCGAGCTGTTCCTTGCCCAGGTGCCGCAGTTCGAACAGATGCTGGTCGATGACGGGATCCTGCTGTTCAAATACTGGCTGACCACCGATCAGGCAGAGCAGGAAAAGCGCTTTCAGGAACGACTCGAAGATCCGCTCAAGCGCTGGAAACTGTCCCCGATCGATGCCGCCGCGCGCGAGAAATACGATGCCTATACCCTGGCGCGCGAGGATATGCTGGAGGCCACCCACAAGGCCGCCGCGCCCTGGACCCTGATCGATTTCAACGATCAGCGCCGCGGCCGTCTGACCCTGATTCGCGACCTGCTGGACCGCCTGCCGGACACCAGGGTTGAGCCGGAAGCGGTCGAACTGCCGCCGCTGGGGCATGAGCCTTCGGTGGAAGGCTATACTGTGCTGAAGCCGATCAGGAGCTTCGGCGAGGACCGCTGACCCGTCAGACCGGCCGGGCCGCGCGCGGGCTGCCCGCTGCCGGGGTGTCCAACCTGTTCAGCACGGTGCGGCCATCGCTGGTGTTGTGCATCCAGACATAGAGCCCGGCGACTGCGGCAAAGGCATAGAAGACGTAGCGCACTGCACCCTCCTGACGGCGGTTAGTGCGCCTGTCGGGTTAACTTAGGGCTATCGGGCAGCCTTGCAGGACATGGTTCATGGCTTAACCATGGTGCCTTCCGCCTTGCGGCAACCTGGCTTCAGGCCCGCAGCGCGGCCCAGTCAGGATGGCGATCGAATGCGGCGGCAACATAGCTGCACGCCGGATCGATCCGGAACTGCTCGGCCCGGGCATCGGCGATCAGCGCTTCGACCAGCCGGGCGGCGACCCCGCGTCCCCCGATCTGGCGCGGCACCAGTGTGTGATCGGCGACCCGCACCGGCCCCGCCGGATCATCGCGGCGCACCCAGGTAAGCCGACCGATCTCCGCCGCGCCGGCAACATGGGCGTGGTATTCACCGCGTGCGGCATCGCCGTGGCGGGTGATCGTGATCGGGTCCTGGTCCATGGCATGCTCCTGCAAACTTGACGCGGGGTGCGCCCGCGCGCCATCAAGATGGCGATGCAATTCCTCTCCGACAATGCCGCACCGGTTCACCCGCAAGTCTGGGCCGCCATGCAGGCCGCCGATGCGGCCCAGCCCCCCTATGACGGGGACGGGCTGAGCCAGGCGCTTGATGAACGCTTTTCCGCTTTGTTCGAACAAAGCTGCGCGGTGCTGTGGGTGGCCACCGGGACGGCGGCGAACTGTCTGGCGCTGGCCACCATGGTTCCCCCGCACGGCGGCGTGGTCTGCCACCGCGAGGCGCATATCGAAACCAACGAATGCGGCGCGCCCGGTTTTTACACCCATGGGGCAAAGCTGCTGCTGGGCGAAGGGCCCGGCGCAAAGCTGGATGGCGCGGCGATCCGCGCGGTGCTGGGCATGATCCGCAATGACGTCCATCAGGTCCAGGCCCATGCCCTGTCGATCACCCAGGCCAGCGAATATGGCCTGACCTACAAGCCCGCCGAACTCGCCGAAGTGGCCGATGCGGCGCGCGCGGCCGGGCTGAAGCTGCATATCGATGGCGCGCGGTTCGGCAATGCCGTCGCCTCGCTGGGGTGCAGCCCGCGCGCGGCCTGTCTGGGGGCCGATGCGCTGAGCTTTGGCTGCGTCAAGAACGGAGCGATGAGCGCCGAGGCGATCGTCTTTTTCGATGAAGGCCTGGCCGATCTGGCCCGCCTGCGCCGCAAGCGCGCCGGGCACCTGCAGTCCAAGGGACGGTTCATGGCCGCGCAACTGCTCGCCATGCTCGATCAGGACCTGTGGCTGGCCAATGCCCGCGCGGCCAATGCCGCGGCGCAGGAACTGGCCGGGGCGGCGGCGGGGCGGCTGCTCTATCCGGTGGAGGCGAACGAGGTGTTCCTGCACCTGTCCCCGGCAGAGCGCGAGGCGCTGCGGGCGCAGGGCTTTTCGTTTTATGACTGGGGCGCCGACGCGGCGCGGCTGGTCACGGCGTGGAATGCCCGCGCCGAACATGTCGAGGCGCTGGCCCGCGCGATCGCCGCGCTGTGAGCGCTTCGCGCGGCAATGCCCGTTCGGTCGCTGCCTTCCTGCTGATCGCGCTGATCTGGGGATCGACCTGGCTGGTGATCAAGGACCAGATCAGCGCCGTTCCGCTCGGCTGGACAGTTACCTGGCGCTTCCTGCTCGCCGCGATCGGCATGTTTGCCCTGGCACTGGTGCGGCGCGATCCCCTGTGGCTCGAACCGGCGGCAATGCGGCTTGCGGTGATGGTCGGGCTGTTCCAGTTCTTTGGCAATTTCCAGCTGGTCTACCGGTCGGAACACTACCTCGCCTCGGGTCTGGTCGCGGTGATGTTCGCGCTGCTGCTGGTGCCCAATGCGGTGCTGGCGCGGGTGTTTCTGGGCGTGCGGATGACGGCGCGGTTCCTGGTGGGCAGCGCCGTGGCGCTGGGCGGGATCGCCATGCTGCTGATCCATGAATACCGCGCCGCACCAGCGGGCGAGGCTGTGCTGACCGGCGCGGCCCTGGTCTGCGGCGCGCTGCTTTGTGCATCCACTTCCAATGTCCTGCTGGCCGGACCGCTGGCGCGGCGTCAGCCGGCCGTGCCGCTGATCGGCTGGGCGATGGTCTGGGGCACATTGGCCGATGCGCTGTTTGCCTGGGTCACCACCGGCGCTCCGCAGTTCGATCCGCGCCCGCAATATGTCTGGGGCGTGGTCTATCTCGCGCTGATCGGATCGGTGGTCACCTTTCCCCTGTACTTTGCGCTGATCCGCGATTGGGGGCCGGGCAAAGCGGCCTACAATGGCGTGCTGGTGCCGGTGGTGGCCATGGCGCTGTCAACCGCGTTCGAGGGCTATCGCTGGACCGCGCTGGCGGCGGCGGGTTCGGTTCTGGCCCTATCCGGCCTGCTGATCGCGCTGGGCGGCCGCGAGGCACGCGGCTAAGCCTTCGCGGTAGGTCGGATAGCGCGGCTGCCAGCCCAGCACGCGCTTGGCCTTGCCATTCGCAACCCGGCGGTTTTCCGCATAGAACGCGCGGGCCATCGGCCCGAGCCCGGCTTCGTCCAGCCCCTGCACCGGCGGCGGAGCCAGGCCGAGCAGGCGGCAAGCCTCCTCGATTACCGCGTTCTGGCTGCACGGTGCATCATCGGCCAGGTTATAGGCCCCGGCAGGAACGTCCAGCGCGGCCATGGCGCCGCTGACGATGTCATCCACGTGGACCCGGCTGAACACCTGCGCGGGCAGGTCGATCCGGTGGGCCCGCCCTTCGCGCACCCGTTCCAGCGCAGAGCGGCCCGGGCCATAGATCCCCGGCAGCCGCAACACCCGCGCGCCGCGTGCCAGCCACTCCGCATCGGCCTCGGCCCGCGCGGTGCGGCGGCCTTGCCCGGTGGGGGCGCTTTCATCGACCCAGGCCCCGCCGGTGTCGCCATAGACCCCGGTCGATGACAAGTAGAGCAGCACCTTGCCGTCCAACCCGCCGCCATAGGCTTCCAGCACCGGATCGCCGCCTTCGCCCGATGGCGGGACCGAACTCAGCACGTGGCTGGCATCGGCCAGCGCGAGGCGGACATTGCCCGCGTCTTCAAAACGCAGCGTGCCGGACCGGCCGGTCGAGACCACGTCCCAGCCCTGCCGTTCCAGCGCGCCTGCCAGCCGGGCTGCGCTATAGCCCAGCCCGAAGATGAAGAACCGCGGCTTCACTTCGCTTCGGGCTGCTCCTGCGCCATCGGCGGCGGCGTGACCATTTGCGGATTGGGCACATGGTCCTTCTTCCACTGCATCGACATCCGCACCCGGGTTGCGCCCGACGGGTGATCGTAGAACAGCATTTCCTCGATCGGGCCGGGTTCGATCTTGCGGTATTCGGACAGCTTCATCGCGGTCAGCGCAAACCCATCAGGCTCTTTCGCGACGTCCAGGCCAAAGGCATCGGCATCGCTCTCATTGACGCGGACCAGCGTGTTGGTGACCGGCGTGACCAGCAGGCCTGCGATGGCCAGCAGCATGCCAAACACCGGCATCGATGCCGGATCGGCCAGATCGCGCACGCCCCAACGCTCGCCATAGCGGGCAATCAGGGCCGGGGCCGCGCGGGAAATCGCGAAGAACACCAGCGCCGCCAGCAGCGACATCACCAGAATTCCGCGCCAGACATGGCCCAGCACATAGTGACCCATTTCATGCCCCATCACCGCCGCCGTTTCGGGCAGAGTGGTGCGGTTGAGCAGATTGTCGTTCAGGCTGATCCGGATCGTCGGCCCCAGGCCGCTGACATTGGCGGAAATCCGCTTGGTCTGCTTCGAAGCGTCGAACAGGTAAATGTGCTCGGCCGGAACATCGCGTGATTTGGCCATGGCGACGATCCGGTCACGCACCGGCCCGGCAGGCAGTTCGGTGTATTTGTTGAACAAGGGCGCGATATAGACCGGGGCGATCAGCGTGCCCAGCATCACGAAAAACAGCACCACCCCGGTTGCCAGCACCCACCAGTTGCGCGGAAAACGGCGGATCACGGCATAGATTGCCACCACCAGCAGCGGGAAGAACACCATCGAAATCGCCGTGGCGGTAAGCTGGTCACCCAGCCAGCCGCCAAAGCTCTGGTTCATCAGGCCATACTGCTTTTCGCGCAGGAAGCCGGTGTAGACCGCCCAGGGAAACGTCAGCAGCGAGCCCCACAGGGCGTAGAGCAGCGCCGTGCCCCAGACCACCAGATTGGGCCGCGCGAACCGGCGTGACACCCGGTCGCGGACCCAGGCCGAGATCCGAAACCGCAGCATCAGTGCATCGGTCAGGAACGAAACCAGCGCGCCCCACAGGATCAGCCAGTAGCCACCTTCGAAATAGGCGTCGGACTTGGCCCGCGCTGCGCCTTGCAATGTATCGAGATAGGCCCGGGTCGCGGTTTCGACATCGAAACCCTGGGCATGGGCCAGCCCCGGCAGGGCCAGTGCGGCCAAAGCGGCGAGCGAGAGGGCAATTCGGCGTTTCTGCATCGGCGTAATCCCCACCTGTCTTATCTGTCTAATACAGGTGCGACGCGCTTGCCGGACTGTCAAGTGCAACAATGCCCTTGGCCACGGGCCCCTTGGCCCGGTAGATGGGGGCATGATCGACGCCAGCCTCCAGATTCCCGCCCCGCCCCAGGTGATCCACCGCGCAGACTATGCCCCGCCCGCATGGCTGGTGCCGCAGACCCGGCTGAACTTCGCACTCGGCATCGAAGCGACCCGGGTTCAGGCCAGCCTTGATGTCACACGCAACCAGGCGGCGACCGGACAGGGCGCGCTGCGGCTGAACGGTGACGGGCTGACCGCGCAGGGCGTCTGGATCGACGGCGTGCTGAGCAATGCCTGGCGGATGGAGGGCGACGATCTGCTGATCGACCTGCCCGGCAATGCGCACGAAGTACGGATCGAAACCCTGATCGATCCCAAGGCCAATACCCAGCTGATGGGGCTCTATGCCTCCAACGGCATGCTCTGCACCCAGTGCGAGGCCGAAGGGTTCCGCCGGATCACGTTCTTCCCCGACCGGCCAGATGTGCTGTCGGTCTATAGCGTGCGGATGGAAGGGCCCAAGGCGCTGTTCCCGGTGCTGCTGTCCAACGGCAATTGCACTGCCCGGGGCGAAGGCGCAGACGGCCTGCACTGGGCCGAATGGCACGATCCCTGGCCCAAGCCGAGCTACCTGTTCGCGCTGGTCGCGGGCGATCTGGTGGCCAACCATGACAGTTTCACCACGATGTCGGGCCGCACGGTCGATTTGAACATCTGGGTGCGCGATGGCGATCAGGACCGCACCCATCACGCCATGGCCGCGCTGAAAGCCAGCATGAAATGGGACGAGGACGTGTTCGGGCGCGAATATGACCTTGACTTGTTCAACATCGTTGCCGTGTCCGATTTCAACATGGGGGCGATGGAGAACAAGGGCCTCAACGTCTTCAACACCCGCTATATCCTGGCCGATCCCGATACGGCGACCGACCTTGATTATGACGGGATCGAAGGGGTGGTCGCGCACGAATATTTCCACAACTGGTCGGGCAACCGCGTGACCTGTCGCGACTGGTTCCAGCTCAGCCTCAAGGAAGGCTTCACCGTGCTGCGCGATCAGCTGTTCAGCCAGGACATGGGCAGCGAAAGCGTCAAGCGGATTGAGGACGTGCGGGTGCTGCGCAGCGCCCAGTTCCCCGAAGACAGCGGGCCGCTGGCCCATCCGATCCGGCCGGATTCCTATCAGGAGATCTCCAACTTCTACACCGCCACGGTCTATAACAAGGGTGCGGAAGTGATCCGGATGATGCGGACCATGGCCGGGCCGGAACGCTTTCGGCAAGGCACCGACCTGTACTTTGACCGGCACGATGGCGAAGCCGCGACCTGTGAGGACTTCATTCTGGCGATGGAGGAGGGGGCGGGGCTCGACCTTGCGCAATTCCGCCGCTGGTATTCGCAGGCCGGGACGCCCCGGGTCGAAGCGCGGCTTTCGCACAGCGGCGATGTGGCGACGCTGACGCTGAAGCAGACCGTGCCCGCCACCCCGGGGCAAAGCGACAAGCAGCCGATGGTGATTCCGCTGCGGATCGCGCTGTTCGATCGCAAGAGCGGGCAACACCATGGTGAACAACTGGTTACGCTGAGCGAACCTCAAGCGGACTTTACCTTTGCCGGATTTGCCGAACGCCCGGTGCTGTCGATCAACCGCGGTTTCTCTGCGCCGGTGGCGATCGATGCCGACCAGGCGAGCGCCGATCTGGTGTTCCTGGCCGCCCGCGATGACGATCCGTTCGCCCGTTATGAAGCGATGCAGCAGCTGGTGGTCCAGCATCTGGTCGCGGTGATCGGCGGCGGTGCGCTGTGCGATGCCGAAAAGCAGGCCGGGCGCGAGGCGATCCGGGGCGCATTGGCGGCGGTGATCGCCGATCCGGCGCTCGACGATCTGATGCGCGGCGAACTGATGATCCTGCCGGGCGAAGCCTATCTGGCCGAACAGTTCCTCGTCGCCGATCCCGGCGCGATCCATGCCGAGCGCGAGGCGCTCAAGGCCTGGCTCGGCGCGAGCCTCAAGGCTCAGCTGCGCGAACTTCACGCGCGGGCCAGCGCGGTGCCCTACAGCCTCAGCGCGGCGGCGCGTGGCAGCCGCAAGCTCAAGACCCAGGCGCTGGTCTATCTCGCCGCCGGGGCCCCGGATGAGGCCGCGACCCTCGCCGCGGCACAATATGACGCGGCCGACAACATGACCGACCGGCAAGGCGCGCTGATGGTGCTGTGCGGGCTCGACACACCGCTGCGCGCGCAGCGGCTGGCGCATTTCCACCAGCGCTTTGCCGGCAATGCGCTGGTGATCGACAAGTGGTTCTCGCTCCAGGCCGGATCGCTCAGCCCGCAAGTGCTCGATCACGTCAAGGCGCTGGCGCAGCATCCCGACTTTACCATGACCAACCCCAACCGCGTCCGCGCGCTGTATATGGCCATGGCGGTCAATCCCGGCGCGTTCCACGTGGGGAGCGGGGAAGGCTACCGGATCATCGCCGATCTGATCCTCGCGCTCGATCCGGTGAACGCGCAGACCGCCGCGCGGTTTGTCGCACCCCTCGGGCGGTGGAAGCGGATCGAGCCGGGCCGTTCGGCGCTGATGCGGGCCGAACTCGAACGGATCCTGGCCGCGCCGGGTCTGTCAAAGGACACTTTCGAACAAGTGAGCAAAAGCCTTGGCTGACCCGGTCGAGGTCTATCGCGCCGATGTGCTGGCCGGGGTGCCGCACGGCTTTCTCGGGCGGCGCGGCGGGGTGTCGACCGGGCTGGTTGCCGGGCTCAACGTGGGGCTGGGCGCAGGGGATGAAGACGGCGCGGTCCAGGCCAACCGCGCGCTGGCCGTGGCGGCGGTGCTGCCGGGGGCCCGGCTTGCCACGGTCTATCAGGTCCATTCGCCGGACTGCGTTGCGGTGCAGGCGCCGTGGCCCGATGCCGAACGCCCGCATGCCGATGCGCTGGTGACCGATCGGCCCGGCCTGCTGCTAGGCATCGTCACGGCTGATTGCGCGCCGGTGCTGCTGGCTGATCCTGAGGCCGGGGTGATCGGCGCGGCTCATGCCGGGTGGAAAGGCGCGGTCGCCGGGGTGACCGACCAGACGATCGCCGCGATGGAGCGCCTTGGCGCCCGCCGCGAACGAATCAGCGCCGCAGTCGGCCCGTGCATCGCCCAGGCGAGTTACGAAGTGGACGCGGCGTTCCGCGATCGGTTCGTGGCGGACAGTGCCGATTGCGGGCAATTCTTTGCTGCGGGACGCGCCGGTCATTACCAGTTCGATCTCGAACACTATGTCGCTAACCGCCTCCGGAATGCCGGAATTCGGCGGGTTGAGCGGCTTCAGCAGGATACCTATCCCGATCCGGAGCGCTTCTACAGCTTCCGCCGCGCAACCCATCGCGGCGAGGCGAATTACGGCCGCCAGATCAGCCTGATCGGGCTTGCCTGAGCGCTCTGCGAAAAGCTCCACAATTCGTGCAAAAAACGCTGTTGGCAGCGCGGCCCTTCGCGTCTATCAGGCCCCCCAAACCGTTCGCGCGCCCTGCGTTGCGTGGCGCATGCGCGGTTGGTCCAGGGGGGTTTCAGGCTATTGCGGCTTAACGCCCCGAAGACAGGATTTGGTGCGGGTTGTCGCAGGCGCAAGGGGCCTCTGCGGGAATTCCGGCAAAGAGCAGGATAGGTTCGACCATGGCACAAGATGCTGGCACCGACACTCCGGCCGCGGAAGGCGGCGAAGGGGTTCGTCGGCGCGATTTCATCAATATCGCTGCGGTAAGCGCGGCCGGAATCGGCGGCGTTTCGCTGGTTTACCCGCTGATCAGCCAGATGGCCCCTTCGGCCGACGTGCTGGCCGAAAGCTCGACCGAGGTCGATATCAGCGCGGTTCAGCCCGGCCAGACGATCAAGCGTATCTTCCGCAAGCAGCCGCTGTTCGTCCGCAACCTGACGGCCAAGGAAATCGAAGAAGCCAAGGCCGTGGACGTCGCCAGCCTGCGCGACCCGCAGACCCTGGCCGAGCGCACCAAGGAAGGCCATGAAAACTGGCTGATCACCATGGGTGTCTGCACCCACCTGGGCTGCGTGCCGCAAGGCGCGGGCGAAGGCGAGGTCAAGGGCGAGTTCGGCGGTTACTTCTGCCCCTGCCACGGTTCGGCCTATGATACGGCCGCGCGCATCCGCAAGGGTCCGGCTCCCAAGAACCTGGAAGTGCCGCCCTACGAATTTACTTCCGACACTGTCGTCAAGATCGGCTGAGGGTCCCGACCATGAGCTTTCCCTGGGCAAACGAATACAAGCCGAGCCACCCCTTCATGGTGTGGATGGACGAAAAGCTGCCTTTGCCGCGGCTGGTCTACAACGCGGTCGGCGGCGGCTATGAAGTGCCGCGCAACCTCAACTACATGTGGAACTTCGGGTTCCTGGCAGGCCTCTGCCTGGTGATCCAGATCGTTTCGGGTGTGGTCCTGGCGATGCATTACGGCGGCGATACGCGCGTTGCCTTCGATTCGACCGAGCACATCATGCGCGACGTCAACTGGGGCTGGATGCTGCGCTATGGCCACGCCAATGGCGCTTCGGCCTTCTTCGTGGTGGTCTATGCCCACATTTTCCGCGGTTTCTACTACGGTTCGTACAAGGCCCCGCGCGAAATGATCTGGCTTTTGGGCGTGGTGATCTTCCTGCTGATGATGGCCACCGCCTTCATGGGCTATGTGCTGCCCTGGGGCCAGATGTCGTTCTGGGGTGCCAAGGTCATCACCGGCCTGTTCGGCGCGATCCCGCTGATTGGCGATCCGATCCAGGTCTGGATTCTGGGCGGCTATGCGCCGGATAACGCCGCGCTGAACCGCTTCTTCAGCTTGCACTTCCTGCTGCCCTTCGTGATCGCGGGCGTCGTGATCCTGCACGTCTGGGCGCTGCACATCCCGGGTTCGTCGAACCCGACCGGCGTGGAAGTGAAGAGCCAGAGCGATACCGTCCCGTTCTACCCCTACTTCGTGGGCAAGGACGGGTGGACGATCGGCCTGTTCATGATCCTGTACAGCGCGATGGTGTTCTTCATGCCGAACGCGCTGGGCCACCCGGACAACTACGTTCCGGCCAACCCGATGCAGACCCCGGCGCACATCGTGCCCGAATGGTACTTCTGGCCGTTCTACGCGATCCTGCGCAGCTTCACCCAGGACTTCTTCATGGTCCCGGCGAAGCTGATGGGCGTGCTGGCGATGTTCGCGGCGATCCTGGTGTGGTTCTTCCTGCCCTGGCTCGACAAGTCGCCGGTGCGTTCGGGCACCTATCGCCCGCTTTACCGGAAGTTCTTCTGGGTGCTGGTGCTTGACGTGCTGGTGCTTGGGTACTGCGGTGGTTCGCCTGCCGAACAGCCCTATGTGCTGGTCTCGCAGCTGGCCTCGCTTTACTACTTCCTGCACTTCTTCGTGATCGTGCCGATCGTTTCGTCGATCGAGCGCCCCGATCCGCTGCCTTTCTCCATCACCGAGTCCGTCCTGGGCCATGATGAAGCGGCAGCCCTGGGCGCCAAGAGCTGAACGGCAGCGAGAGGGAAACAGACACCATGACCCGTATCATCTCCATTCTCGTCGGCCTGTTCTTTGCCGGTGCACTCGCCTGGTCACTGCTGTGGGACACCATTGGCCTTGCCAACGATGGCCTGCCCAAGACCGTGGAAAAGGCGTTCCATGAACACCCCAAGCCGCTGGCACTGGCTAGCGACGGCTGGTTCGGCAAGTTCGATCGCCAGCAGCTGCAGCGCGGTTTCCAGGTTTACCAGGAAGTTTGCGCGGCCTGCCATTCGATCAAGCATGTCGCCTATCGTGACCTGGCTGACCTTGGCTATCACGAAGCCGAAGTGAAGGCGATTGCCGCCAAGGCGACAATCAATGCCAAGGATCCGCTGACTGGCGAGCTCAAGGATCGTCCGGGCCTGCCCAGCGATCACTTCCCGCCGGTGGTTTATGCCGGACAGGGCGTGCCGCCGGATCTGTCGCTGATCACCAAGGCGCGCCATGGCGGGGCTTCGTACATCCACTCGCTGCTGACGGGCTACCAGGCGCAGCCGGCCAAGCTGCTCAAGGATTTCCCTGACGCCAAGACGCCGGAAGGGCTGTTCTACAACCCGTACTTCGCCAACCTCAACCTCGCCATGCCGGCTCCGCTGACCAGCGAAGGTCAGGTGACCTATGGCGATGGCACCAAGGCGACGGTTGACCAGATGGCGCAGGACGTTTCGGCCTTCCTCGTCTGGACCGCGGAACCCGAACTGGAAAAGCGGCACCAGACCGGGATCTGGTGGCTGGGCTTCCTGCTGTTCGCCACCGTGCTGGCCTATATGTCGTACCGCAATATCTGGGCGGAGAAGAAGGGCCACTAAGCCTTTCGACTCTCCCGGTTGCGGGCATGAAAAAGCCCCCGGTACCATGCGGTGCCGGGGGCTTTTCCGTTCAGGCTGCGGCGATCAATCGCGCGCGAGCAGGCTGCGATAGAGCCAGCCGCCCAGTGCCCCGCCGATCAGCGGTGCCAGCCAGAACAGCCACAGCTGTTGCAGGGCGATCCCGCCCTCGACCAGCGCCGGACCGGTGCTGCGCGCCGGATTGACCGAAGTGTTGGTGACGGGAATCGAGATCAGGTGGATCAGCACCAGCGCCAGTCCGATCGCGATCGGCGCGGCACCGGCCGGCGCAAGGTTATCGGTCGATCCCATGATCACGATCAGGAAGAACGCGGTCAGCACCACTTCGATCACGAAGCCGGCCGCCACGCCATAGCCGCCCGGCGAATGCGCTTCCGTCCCGTTGCTGGCCAGCGCCCCGGCTTGCAGGGTGAACCCGGCCTTGCCGCTGGCGATGAAATAGAGCGTGAAGGCGGCGATAATCGCGCCGACCACCTGCGCCAGCACATAGGGCGCAATGTCCTTGGCCGGGAACCGTCCGCCAGCCCACAGCCCGACCGTGACCGCCGGGTTGAAATGCCCGCCAGAAATATGCCCGACCGCATAGGCCATGGTCAGCACGGTCAGCCCGAAAGCAATGCTGATCCCCAGCGTGCCCACGCCCTGCCCGGCCAGCACGGCCGTACCGCAACCGCCCAGCACCAGCCAGAATGTTCCGAATGCCTCCGCCAGGAGACTCTTGGTGTTGTTCATTTTCCCCTCCTTCGTCGACTGATCGCGACAAGGGGAAGGCTGCGCCTCTATCGGGGTTAGGTAAAGCTTGATTTTCTTGCAGGTTGGCGGGGCCGGTGTGCCGGGTCAGGACAGCAGGTCCAGCGCTTTCAGCACGGCGGACTGATCGTAATAGGGGCGTTCGCAGACGATCAGGTCGCTTTCGGGTGCGAATTCGAAGCTGGCCGCCATCCGCACTTTGAACGCCCGCCCGGTCGGTTCAATGGTGCGCCCGCCCAGCTGCAAGGGCCCCAGATGGGTTCCGGTCAGCCAGAATTCGACCAGCACCGTATCGCCCTCCGCGGCAATCGCGATCACTTCGTTGCCCTGATCGGGGAACGGCACGCGCGAGGCGTGAAAGTAGCGCCGGACCGCCGCTTCACCATCAAACACCGTGCCCGGCCCCAGCAGTTCATAGCGCGGGTGAGCGAACGTTGCGATCACCCCGTCCCAATCATGGGTGATCTCAAGCGCCATATGGCGGCGCACGGTTTCGATTCGGCGGTCCTGCAGTCTGTCAGTCATGACCGCAGCCTAACGGGCGGGGATGCACACGCAAGCCCGCCCGCGTGACGATCAGGGTTTGGCCTGCGGTGCCGCAGCCGAAGCGTCGTCGGGAAGGCCACCAAGCTGGCCGACCAGCTTGGTATAGGCATCGAGATAGGCCAGCACGATCACCTGCCCGATCTCGGTGTTCTGATAGCCGCCACCGGCCGCACCGCCAAAAGTGCCGCCACTGAACATGCCTCCGCCAGCACCCCAGCTGAGGTCCGACTTGCGGTAATAGCCTTCGACCAGTGCCTCTTCCACGGTGGTGCGGGCATTGACGATCGACAGGGTGACGTTGGCTTCACCCTTCTTGACGCTGATCCCGCCTGCAACCGCGCCAAAGGCACGGCCTGCGCCGCCGAACAGGCCGCCGATCCCGCCCAGCACCGCGCCCGCGCCGCCGCCGCCGGAATTGCGGTTGGCGGTAACGATGTCAGGCTGGAGGAAGTAATCGGCAGCCTTGACCTGGCCCTTGCCGATGTTGGAACCGTCCTGCAGCTCGCCATTGTCGGCCAGTGCGCGCTCCATCGCGCGGTTCTGCATCGAACGGCCCCGGTTGACCAGGCTGAAGCAGCCCGATTGCTGCACGAAGATCCGCAGGATCGCCTCGGGGCTGCCCAGGCTCATTTCCCGCCACCACTGGTTGTCAGGCTCGACGATGGCAACGGTGCCGAGGTTCTTGGTGCAGTGCGGAATGTCGCGCGTGCCCTTGGACTGGGCCTGGCGGCCCGAAGAGCCCTTGTCTGCGGCAAGCAGCGGCTGGGCAGTGATGGTCAGCGCCGCAGCGGCGATGATAGCGATGGTTTTGCGCATGGCTGTCTCCGATAACTGCGGGAGCCCTGTTGACCCCCCGCATGGCGCGACCCATTGCCAGGAACATAGGCACAGGTCGGCCAGGTTGACTTGCACATACGCGCCACGGCGCTGTGACCTTGATCACACTGGCAAATTATCGATCAGCCGGGTCGATCCGATCCGTGCGGCCACGAACAGCCGGCCCGGTTCGTCACCCGGGCCTTGCTGCAAGGCAATGCTGTCTGCCCCGCGCACTTCGGCGTAGTCGATTGAGGCAAAGCCGCCTGCGAGCAGATCGGCCTTGAGCGCTGCCAGCGCTGCTGCATAGGTTGCCCCGCCCTGCATCGCCGTGATGGCGGCCCGCATCGCGCGCGGCAGGCAGGCGGCCTGGGCGCGCTGATCAGCGGTGAGGTAAGCATTGCGCGAACTCATCGCCAGCCCGTCCGCCTCGCGCACGGTCGGCACGCCGACAATCCGGTCAACCACTGGCCGGGTCAGGTCCAGATCGCGGGCCATGCGCCGGATCACGGCCAGCTGCTGCCAGTCCTTTTCGCCGAACAGCGCCAGATCGGGGCGGACCTGGTTGAACAGTTTGCACACCACGGTCGCCACCCCGTCAAAATGCCCGGGCCGCGCCGCCCCGCACAGGCCCGCGCTGACCCCTTCGACTGCTATGTTGGTGGCGTAACCCGCCGGATACATCGCCTCCACCGTCGGAGCCCACAGCAGGCTCACCCCTTCGGCTTCGAGCAGCGCCGAATCGCGGGCCAGCTGGCGCGGATAGGCGTCCAGATCCTCATTCGCGCCGAACTGGCGCGGGTTGACGAAGATCGAAACCGCGACATGCGCGGCCTGCCGCCTCGCCTCGCGCACCAGGGTCAGGTGCCCTTCGTGCAGGGCCCCCATGGTCGGCACCAGCGCCAGCGGACCGTCCTGCCGAAGCGTATCGACTGCACTGCGCAGTGGAACAAGCTGGCTGACTGTTTGCACCCGTAATTCCCCTTGGAGTAAGAGCCTGATGCAGCCTGCCCTAGCCGCCCTGGGGGCGGGACGGCAACCACACTCAAGAAAGCCCGGAACCCGCCGTGTCGAACCCCATTGTGCCTCACCGAATCGTCTTCGCCAACGAAAAGGGCGGCACCGGCAAATCGACCACGGCGGTCCACGTGGCAATCGCGCTGGCCTATCAGGGCGCGCGGGTGGCCGCGATCGATCTCGATCCGCGCCAGCGCACCCTGCACCGCTATCTGGAAAACCGGGCGGAGACGGAACGGCGGCGGTCGATCGATCTGCCCAATGCCCGGTTTGCCGTGTTCACCGGTGATACCGTGGAGGAACTTGACGCGCTGACCGCCGAAATGGGGCAGGGCATGGACTTCCTGCTGTTCGACACCCCCGGGCGTGACGATCCCTTTGCCCGCCATGTCGCGACCGAGGCCGATACTCTGGTGACGCCGCTCAATGACAGTTTCGTCGATTTCGATCTGATCGGGCAGGTCGATGCCGAAACCTTCAAGGTGCGCCGCCTGTCGTTCTATGCCGAACTGATCTGGGAAGCGCGCAAGAAGCGGGCGATGGCGACGATCAAGGAAAAGCGCCGCGAAATGGACTGGGTGGTGGTGCGCAACCGCACCCAGCACACCGAAGCGCGCAATATGAAGCGGCTTGACGGGGCGCTGACCGAACTGTCCAAACGGGTCGGCTTCCGGATTGCCCAGGGCCTGTCCGAACGGGTGATCTATCGCGAGCTGTTCCCTTCGGGGCTGACCTTGCTCGACAAGGGACACCTGGGCGAACTGGGTACCAGCCATCTGGTCGCCCGGCAGGAACTGCGCAGCCTGCTGCAGGGTCTCAACCTGCCGGTCCCGGTCCGGCGCGAGCCTGAGCTGGCCCTGGCGGCCCAGGTCTAGGCGGGGTGGGCCGGCTGGTCCTTTATGCCGTTCTGGCGATGATCGCCTGCAAGGCGCTGACTGGCAAATGGCCGTGGGAATTGTGGGCCAATTCCGAACGATCGCAAAAGGAAGCGCAAGCTCGCGCCTTGCTTGGGCTGGACCGCTCGGCTAGTCGCGATGCGATTGTCGAGGCGCACCGGCGGCTGATTTCCCGGGTCCATCCGGACCGCGGCGGCACGTCGGAACAGGTCCATGCTGCCAATGCAGCGCGCGATCTGCTGCTGGCGCGGCTCGACCGGCAGATTACGGAGCAAGCATGACACACCAATTCCACCCGACCGTGCTGCGCGAATATGACATTCGCGGGATCATCGGCGAAACGCTGGGCGCGGAAGATGCCCGGGCGATCGGGCGCGGCTTTGCCACGCTGCTGCGCGCGGCAGGGGGCACCAAGGTGGCCGTGGGCTATGACGGGCGGGTCAGCTCCACCATGCTGGAAGAAGCGCTGGTTGCCGGGCTTAACGCCAGCGGCGTCGATGTGGTCCGGGTGGGCATGGGGCCAACCCCGATGCTCTATTACGCCGAAGCGTCAATGCCAGATGTGCAGGGCGGCATTCAGATAACCGGCAGCCACAACCCCGCCAATTATAATGGCTTCAAGATGGTATTTATGGGGCGCCCGTTCTTCGGTGCGGACATCCAGGAACTCGGCCGGATCGCCGCCGCGGGCGCCTGGGCTGACGGAGAGGGCGGCCATGAGCACCGCGAGATCCTCGGCGCTTATGTCGACCGGCTGGTCGACGGGCTGGCCGGGATCGGCCACGATCGGCTGTCCGCTTTTCGGATCGGCTGGGACGCGGGCAACGGCGCTGCCGGCCCGGCGCTGGAACTGCTCACTCAAAAGCTTCCTGGCGAACACCATCTGCTCTTCACCCAAGTTGACGGGACTTTCCCGAACCATCATCCGGATCCCACTGAGGAAAAGAACCTAGAAGACCTGCGCGCGCTGGTCGCGGCCAAGAACCTCGATTTTGGGGTGGCTTTTGATGGCGATGGTGACCGGATCGGGGCGATCGATGGCCAGGGCCGGGTGATCTGGGGCGACCAGTTGCTCATGATCTATGCCGAAGACCTCCTGAAAATGGTGCCAAACTCCACGATTATCGCGGATGTGAAGGCCAGTCGGGCGCTATTCGATCAGGTTTCAAGACTGGGTGGACACCCGGTTATGTGGAAAACCGGACACAGCCTGATTAAGTCCAAAATGAAGGAAACTGGTTCCCCGCTGGCCGGTGAGATGAGCGGGCACGTGTTCTTCGCGCACGAATACTATGGCTATGACGATGCGCTGTATGCTGCCGTGCGGCTGATCGCGGCCTCGGTCCGGCTGGGCAAGAGCGTGACCGAGCTGCGCGGCGAGATGCCGAACCTGATCAACACCCCGGAAATGCGCTTTCAGGTCGATGAAAGCCGCAAGTTCGCCGTGGTGGACGAGGTCAAGGAGCGGCTGGCCAGTGCCGGAGCCGAGGTTAACGCGACCGACGGGGTGCGGGTTAACACGCCCGATGGCTGGTGGCTGCTGCGCGCGTCCAACACCCAGGACGTGCTGGTCGCCCGCGCCGAAAGCGAGAGCGAGGCCGGGCTGGAACGGCTGATGGCGCAGATTGACGAACAGCTGGCGGCATCGGGCCTGCAACGCGGGCCGCAAGCCGGGCATTGATTCCTAAAGCAGCAGCGGCAAGGCGGCGAGCGAGGCGATCAGGCTGGCGATCAGCACTGCGGCCCCCGGCCAGGCCTTGCGCCAGCCGGAAATGCCGATTGCGGTTCCGGCCTTGATCGCGGTGTTGAGCAGCACCGGCGGCATCAGCACCAGCGCGCCGGTGGCCGGGGCCAGGCTGCCCGGGGGCAGGTTGCCCATGGTGATGATCGCCGAATCGACGTCCATCATGCCCGACAGCGCCAGCACCGTGGCCAGCCCGGCATCGCCCCACCGTTCCTGCACCCAGCGCGCCGCCACGGTCAGCACCATGACCAGCAGCATCAGCAGCAAGGCCGGGCCAAGCGCAAAGGGATTGCGCAAGGCAACGGCATTGTCCTGAATGCCGCCTGCGTGGCGGCTGCGATGGACCAGCCAGCCCGCGCCGCCCAGGCTGACCAGCAGCCCCGGCACGGCCCACAGCGCCATCAGCGGCAGGACATAGCCTGCCAGCGCCCCGGTCAGCACCATCACCCGGGCAAACATCACCGCAGAAGCCAGCGCGATGGCGGCATTGACCACGCGCGGATCACCCGCTTCGTCGCGCAGCTTTTCCGCCATGGAAGCGGTCACGGCAGTGCTCGATACCACCGATCCTGCCGCCGCCGTGGCCAGCAGCCCGCGCGATGCGCCCAGCTTGCGCGCGGCGATATAGCCCGCAAAGGAAAAGCCGCAGACCAGCACCACCACCAGCCACAGCTGGCGCGGATGCCACGCGAGGTAAGGGCCGAACCGGGTGTCAGGCAGCAAGGGCAGTACCACCAGCGCGATCAGTGCAAATCGGGCGATGGCCTGCATCTCAGCCTCGTCGATCGCGCGAACCCAGCCGTGCAGCTGGTTGCGCATCGCCAGGACCAGCACCATCACCCCGCTGGCGGCGCTGGCCATGGCATAATTGCCGCCCCCGGCCAGGAACCCGCAGGCCATGGTCAGCAGGCCAACCATGGCGCTGGTGCCCGAAATCGAGCTGCTGCGCTGGGTCGCGCGCCAATATCCGATCACCACCAGCGCGGCGCTTGCGGCCAGCAGCACCGTGGCCAGACCTTCGGCCTTGCCGTGCAGCGCCCCGGCAATGCCCCCGGCCAGTCCCAGCAAGCCAAAGGTCCGCACCCCGGCAAAGCGGCTGCCGGGCGCGCCATCGCGCAGGGCCCAGCCGCGCTGGATGCCGATCAGCAGGCCCAGCGCCAGGGCCAGCCCCAGACCGGTCAGGTCATCAAGATCAAGTGGCAGCATCGAGCGGTGTGATGGCAGGCGCGCGGCGGCGGGGGAAGGGGCAATCGGCAGGCGCAATATCGCGCTTGACTCTAAATCTATATAGGTAGAATTAATCCGCATGGTTCGAGATCGCACTTTATCGCCCGTCGCCCGCCGGGTTCTGGCCGCACTGGCCGCAGCCGGGGCCGATTGGTCCCATGGCTATGACCTGTGTCGCAGCGCGGGGGTCAAATCCGGCACGCTCTATCCCCTGCTGATCCGGTTGGAGGCGCAAGGCCAGCTGGAGGCGGAATGGCAGGCCCCGGCCGAACCGGGCCGCCCGCCGCGCCACGCCTATCGCCTCACCGCCAGCGGGCTCGCGCTGGCCTTGACCCATCCACCGCTGGATCAGGCCGTCCCCACCGCGCCGGAAGCGGCCCGGGCATGAACGCGCTGCTGCACCGGCTGGCGCTGATCATCGCCGGGCTTACCGCGCGCCTGTTGCCGCCCGATCAGCGCCCATGGGGCGCTGCCATGCTGGGCGAACTGGCAACGATCCCCCACGGCGGAGAGGCTGTGCGGTTTGCCATCGGCTGCCTGGGCCATGGGCTGCGCGCCGGGCTGGAGGCGCGGCCGCTGTTGGTCGGGGTGCTTTGCGCCATCGGGGCGACGGGGCTGGGGCTGGTCCATCTGGCGCTGGCGGGCGCGCCCGGTCGCTATCTGGCGGTCAACGCGGCGGCTTTGGCGATCGGCCTGCTCGCGCTGGCCAATCTGCGCCTGCTGGCGCGGCTGATGCCAATGACAGCCGACAATCTGGCCTTGCTGATCAGCGCAATGCTGGCCGGTGCGACCATGCTGGGCAGTGCCGCACAAGGGGCGCAGCGCTGGCTGACGGTGGGCGGGGCCACGATCCAGCCCAGCCTGATTCTGGTGCCGCTGCTGGTCTGCGTCCTGGCCCGCAGCACCGCAAACCGCGCGCTGGTGGCGCTGGCCATCGCGGCGCAGACCTTGGCCTGGCAGCCCGACCGGGCCATGGCCGGGGCACTGGCAGCCGCCATGGCCGGGCTGTTCTGGCGTGAACGGACCGGGCCGCGCGCCCTTGCGGCAGGCATTGCCATCAGCGCATTTGCCGTAACGCTGGCGCGCATCGATCTGGGTGAGCAGGTGCCCTATGTCGATCAGATCCTGTGGCTGGCCTTTGCGCAGCATCCGCTGGCGGGTCTGGCGGTGTGGGCCGGCTCGGGCTTGCTGCTGGTGCCTGCCGTGATGGCCGGGCGCAGGGAACGGTCCGGCGCGCTCGCCTTTGGCCTGCTCTGGGGCGCGGTGATCCTTGCTGCCGCATTGGACAACTATCCCACGCCGCTGGTCGGCTTTGGCAGCAGCGCGGTGATCGGCTATTGCCTGTCGCTGCTCGTGATCGCGCCGGGTCGCGGCGTGCCTGTGGGCCGGGGGCAAGCCGATCAGCCCGGCCAGCGCGGATTGAACGGCAATACATTGCTGCGTTTGGCTTTGCGCTAGACTGGCGATCCGTGCCACTCAGACGGGGCGATGGAGCAATTGCCCCCCGAACTCGATCAATGGTTTGCCGCGCGCGGCTGGCGGGTGCGCAGCCATCAGCACGCCATGCTGGCCGCGGCGCGGGCCGGGCGGCATGCCTTGCTGGTGGCCGATACCGGCGCGGGCAAGACCTTGGCGGGGTTCCTGCCGACGCTTGCCGATTTCTGCCCCTCGGTGCTGGGCGGAGCCGCACCGCCCGATGGGCTGCACACGCTCTACGTCTCGCCGCTCAAGGCGCTGGCCCATGATGTGCAGCGCAATCTGCTTGCCCCGATTGCCGATCTGGAATTGCCGGTCCGGGTCGAAACCCGCAGCGGCGATACCCCGTCGGACCGCAAGGCCCGCCAGCGCGCCCGGCCGCCGCATGTCCTGCTGACCACGCCCGAATCGCTCAGCCTGCTGCTGAGCTATCCCGAAGCCGCCGCCATGTTCGGATCGTTGCGGCGGATCGTGATCGATGAAGTCCACGCCTTTGCCACCGGCAAGCGCGGCGATCTGCTCGCGCTGGCGCTCACCCGCTTGCAGGCGCTCGCACCGGGGCTGCGCCGCGCGGCGCTGTCCGCCACTCTGGCCGAGCCCGAACTGTTCCGCAGCTGGCTGGCACCGGGCGGGCAGGCAGAAGATGTCACGCTGGTCGCGGGGGAGGCCGGGGCCAGTCCGGAGCTGGCGATCCTGCTGCCGCATGAAGCGCGCGTGCCGTGGGGCGGCCATGCCGCAGCCTGGGCCGTGCCGCAGCTTTATCAGGCGATCCGGGATAACCGCACCACCCTGATCTTTTGCAACACCCGCTTTCTGGCCGAATTCATCTTTGAAAAGCTGTGGGATGCGAATGAGGACAAGCTGCCGATCGGGATCCACCATGGTTCGCTGAGCAAGGAGGCGCGGCGCAAGGTGGAAGGGGCGATGGCGCGCGGCGAACTGCGCGCGCTGGTGGCCACGGCCAGCCTTGATCTGGGGGTGGACTGGGGTGATGTGGATCTGGTGGTGCAGATGGGCGCGCCCAAGGGATCGTCGCGCCTGCTGCAGCGGATCGGGCGGGCCAACCACCGGCTTGACCAGCCCAGCCGGGCCCTGCTGGTCCCCGGCAACCGGTTCGAATTTCTGGAAGCGATCGCTGCCGAACAGGCCGTGGCCGAGGGGCAGCGCGATGGCGAGGCGTTTCGGCCGGGCGGGCTGGATGTGCTGGCCCAGCACGTCATGGCCTGTGCCTGCGCCGGACCGTTCGATGAAAGCGCCCTGCTGGCTGAAGTGCGCAGCGCCGCGGCATATGCCTGGCTCGATCCGGCGCTGTGGCAGCGGGTGCTGCAATTCGTGGCGACCGGCGGCTATGCACTGAAGGCCTATGACCGGTTCCAGCGGATCGTGCGCGGGCGGGACGGGCTGTGGCGGCTGACCCATCCGGAACATGCCGCGCGGCACCGGCTCAATGCCGGGATCATCCTCGACGCAGAAATGATCGAGGTGCGCTTTCGCAACGGGCGATCGCTCGGCCGGGTGGAGGAAGGCTTCGCGGCGAGCCTGGCGCCGGGCGATACCTTTCGCTTCGCCGGGCTCGATCTGGAAGTCGAATCGATGCGGGAAACCGAACTGCTGGTTCGCGCCGCGAAAAAGGGCGGGCAGATCCCGAGCTATATGGGCGCGCGCATGCCGTTGACCACCCATCTGGCCGAACGCGTGCAAGGCCTGCTGGCCGATCGGGCGGGCTGGGCCCGGTTTCCCGATGATGTGCGCGAATGGCTGGAAGTGCAGGACTGGCGCAGCGAACTGCCCGCGCCGGGCACGCTGCTGGCCGAAAGTTTCCCGCATGAAGGGCGGCACTATACCGTGTTCTATTGCTTTGAGGGCTGGCCGGCGCACCAGTCGCTGGGGATGCTGCTGACCCGGCGGATGGAGGAACAGGGCCTTTCGCCGTTGGGCTTCGTCGCCAATGACTATTCGCTTGCGGTCTGGGGGCTGCGGCCGATCCCCGATCCTGCCGCCCTGCTTTCGCCAGAGATACTGACCCACGAATTCGTCGAATGGGTGCAGGACAGTTACCTGCTGCGCCGGGCCTTTCGCGAAGTGGCGGTGATTGCGGGACTGGTGGAACGCCAGCATCCGGGCAAGCGCAAGACCGGGCGGCAAGTGACCTTTTCGACCGACCTGATCTATGACGTTCTGCGCAAGTATGAGCCTGATCACGTACTGATCGAGGCGGCCTGGGCCGATGCGCGGGCGCGGATGACCGATGTCGGGCGGCTGGCCGGGGTGCTGGACCGTGCGGCCGGGCAGCTGCGGCATGTCGTGCTCGACCGGGTGAGTCCCTTGGCGGTGCCGGTGCTGGTGATGATCGGGCGTGAAAGCGTGGCGCAGGGGTCTGCGGATGATGAACTGCTGTTCGAAGCCGAAGGGCTGGCCGCGCGGGCGATGGAGCCGGGGGAACGGCGCGGGTTGGACGGGGATTGAGCGCTGCCGGTTGCGGTTCTGCTGCTTGGGGGCGTCAGGAAGTGGTGGTTTGGCTGCGCCGGGCGTGAAGGCGTGGTGTGGGGGTCTGCGGGTGACGCACTGTTGTTTGAAGCCTAATGGCTGGCCGCGCGCGGTGGGGGGGCGGGGGAAAGCTTATGGCGGACGGGGCTTCGGTGCTGACCTCGGTGGCCGGGGGGCAGGCAGTGCCGGTTTGGCTCTGTTCAGGGGTGGGGCGGTGCCTTGCCGAATGCTGCGAAGCGCTCGTTGCCGACAAATCCGAAACTCGCCACGCCCGAACGCTTGATCCGGCGCAGGACGTCGGCCGCCGTGCCATAGGGGGCCTGGGCAGCAGGTTCGAACTGCACTTCGGGTTCGGGGGCCGTGCGGCGTACTGCGGCAAGCAGGGCGTCCAGCTCGGTCGGGACCACCGGCGCGTCATTCCAGGTGAGGGTGTTGTCCGCGGAAAGGGCAATCCGGTTGCTTTCGAGCACCGGGTGACTCGCACTGCCAGGCGCGGCCGGCAGATCGATGTCGAGCGCGTGGTTTGCCACCGGAATGGTGATGACGAACATGATCAGCAGCACCAGCATGACATCGATCAACGGCGTGGTGTTGATCTCCGCGATCGGCAGGGTTTGTTCCTGGGGTGCTGTGCTCGGGTGATGGAACGCCATGGTGCAGGCTCCTCTTCCAGTCTGGCCATCGGTGTGGCCTTTTCCGAATGATATACCATCACATCATTGATGCAAGAGACTTGTACAGCATGTGTTTTATCAACTTGCCCGATGCCACCCAAACAAAAGGGGGCGGATTGCTCCGCCCCCCTGGGTTTCGCTTCGGACTGAGTGACCTCAGTTTCCGGCCTTGCCTGCGTTCGCGGGCTTGCCGAATTCCGAATACTGTTCGTTGCCGACAAACCCGAAAGCCGTCACGCCCGAACCCTTGATGATATTCAGCACTTTGGCCGACATGTCATAGGGCGCTTGCGGGTCGGGCTGGAACTGCAGTTCCGGCTCGGGCTTGATCGCCATGGTCGCCTGAAGCGCCGAGACGAGCTGCGAGTTGTTCAGCGTGGTGCCGTTCCACTGCACTTCGCCCGCCGGGGTGATGGTGACCTTGTTCTTGTCCTTCTTGATCTGCGTATCCGGCGGGGTTGCCGACGGAGAGGGCAGGTCAATATTAACCGCGTGGGTCGCCACCGGGATGGTGATGATGAACATGATGAGAAGAACGAGCATGACGTCGATAAGCGGCG
>CAZKAX010000007.1:0-65279 GCA_964550775.1 uncultured Novosphingobium sp.
CCGATCACCACGGCAAGACGGTCGATTTCCGCAATGTCGTGCTGATCATGACCACGAATGCCGGGGCCAGCGACATGGCCAAGCAAGGCATCGGCTTCGGCGATGTCAGCAAGGCAGATGCGGGCGACGAAGCGGTCAAGCGCATGTTCAGCCCGGAATTCCGCAACCGGCTCGATGCGGTGGTGCCCTTCGCCTACCTTGGCACCGAGGTTATCGCGCGGGTGGTGGACAAGTTCGTGCTGCAACTGGAACTGCAACTGGCCGAACAGAACGTCCACATCCAGTTCGACAGCGACGCGCGCGAATGGCTGGGCAAGCGCGGCTATGACAAGCTCTATGGCGCGCGGCCGATGGCCCGCCTGATCCAGGAAAAGGTCAAGCAGCCGCTGGCGGAAGAACTGCTGTTTGGCAAATTGCGCCACGGCGGCGAAGTCCACGTTTCGGTCAAGGACGAAGTGCTGGCTTTCGAACTCACTCCAGCTCCGCCCAAGCTTGATCGCCGCGCCAAGAAGGCCGCCGAAGCCAAGCCGAAGCGCAAGGGCAAGGCCGAACAGGAACCCGGCAGCGACAGCGATTGACCCCGGTCAATTCGCTGGACGCCAATCCCGCCTAGGGCCGGGCTGCATAGCCATGTCCGAAAGAGCGAGAACGTGACCGAGACCCAGACCGCCGAAGCGCCCGCTACCACGCCTTTTGACCGGATCGGCGGGTTGGACGTGCTGCGTGCAGTGACCGAGCGGTTCTATGACCTGATGGAACAGGACCTGGCCTATTCAGAACTGCGCGCGATGCACGCCCCGGACCTGACCGAAATGCGCCGTTCGCTGCCACTGTTCCTAGCCGGCTGGTCCGGCGGTCCGCGCGTGTGGTGGGAAGAAAACCCCGGAAAATGCATGATGAGCGCCCACGGCGGCTTTCGGATCGATAGCCAGACCGGCACGCAATGGGCCGAGGCGATGCGCCGCGCGATCGCCGATACCGATGTGGCCGACCGCGAGATTGCCGATGCCATGGCCGACGTGCTGGAGCGGATGGCCAAAGGCATGGCGCGGGATTGATTGCGTTTCGCGCAACCGCTGACTAGGCCTCCAAGGCATGAAGCCAAAACTGCTGAGTACGCTTCCAGGCTATACCGCCGCGACGTTTACCGCCGACACTTTGGCCGGCGTGACTGTTGCGTTGGTGGCCTTGCCGCTGAGCATTGCAATTGCGATCGCATCGGGAGCCCAGCCTGCGGTCGGCCTGACCACGGCGATTATCGGCGGTTTCGTGATTTCGTTGCTGGGCGGCAGCCGGGTCCAGATCGGTGGCCCGACCGGGGCATTTATCGTCGTGGTCTATGGGGTGATTGCCCGCCACGGCTATGACGGACTGGTGCTGGCGACGATGATGGCCGGCGTGATCCTGGTCCTGGCCGGATTGCTGCGTGCGGGCAATCTGGTTGCCTATGTGCCCGAACCCGTAATCAACGGCTTCACCATCGGCATCGCGATCATCATCGGCAGCAGCCAGTTCAAGGATTTTCTGGGCCTGACCACCGCAAGCCTGCCCGCCGAATTCATCCCCAAACTTGAGGCGCTGTGGACCGCGCGCGGCACGCTCAATTTCGTTGCGCTGGGGATGGGCGGGCTGGCGCTTGGCCTGATCATCGCATTGCGCAAACTGTTTCCACGGCTGCCGGGGCTGATCGTGGCGGTTGCGCTTGTATCGGCCATCGCGGCTGTACTGACCCTGCCGATCGATACGATCTCCTCACGCTATGGCGCGTTGCCATCGACCCTGCCGGCCCCCAACTTGCCGCCGATCAGCATGCAGCGCCTGAGTGAGCTGCTGCCATCGGCGCTCGTCATCGCCTTCCTTGCGGCCATCGAATCGCTGCTTTCAGCCATGGTCGCTGACCGGATGATCGAAGGCAGCCACCGTCCCAATGCCGAAGTCCTGGCGCAAGGTTGGGCCAATATCGCGTCGGCGCTGTTCGGTGGGCTGCCCGCAACCGGAGCGATCGCCCGCACCGCCACCAACATCCGCGCCGGCGGAACCACCCCCATCGCAGGGATCGTTCATGCCGTGACGATCTTGCTGGTGATGCTCGTCGCCGCGCCGCTCGCCGGTTATCTCGCCATGCCAGCGATGGCAGCGCTGCTGTTGATGACTGCCTGGAACATGAGCGAACCGCACAAGTGGCCGACTTATTGGAGCGCTCCGACAAGCGACCGCGTGCTGCTGTTGCTGACGCTGGTGTTGACCGTGTTCGCAGATCTGACCGTGGCGATCGGGGTGGGGACCGGACTTGGTCTCGCACTGCGGCTGCGCGATAATGGCCTGTCAGCTACCGATTGGCAGCCCCCCGAACGCTAATCTGCGATCTGCACCAGCTTGTCGCGCCCGGTTGCGCCGCGCAACATGCGAAGTCGTGACGTCGCGATGCCCAGCGCGGCCGCGAGCAGGTCAAGCACGGCGGCATTGGCTTTGCCATCCTCAGGCTTGACCCGAACCTTCACCAGCACCCGGCCCTCGCCCAGTTCGATGCTTTCCACCCGCGCGCCGGGTGTGACGCGCAGCGCAAGGCGACCTTCGCCATCGGCCAGCGCACGGATGGCCTCTGCCGCGGGAAAATCAGCCCTGGCGCGCGCCATTAGCCATGGCGTCCAGCGCGGCCTGGTGATGCTTCGCGTTCACGACATAGTGCTGCACACCCAGCTGCAATCCGCCGAGCGCAGCGTCGGTCAGATCGCGCATGAATGTCGCTGGACGGCCGCTCCACAGCTGGCGGCTGGGGATGCGCTTGTTCGGGGCGAGCAAGGCTCCGGCGGCGAGCATCCCGTCGGCTTCGATCACGCAGCCGTTCATCGTCTGCGCGGCAAAGCCGACGAAGCCGCGATCTTCGATCACCGTGCCGTGGATCATCGCCATGTGGCCGATCAGCACGTCTTCCCCGATCAGGGTGGGATAGCCATCGGGCGCGCCGGGCATCGGGCTGTCGCAATGGATCACCGTGCCGTCCTGGACATTGGTGCGCGCGCCGATCACGATCCGGCTGACATCGCCGCGCAGCACGCAATTGTACCAGATCGACGCATCGGGCCCGATCTCGACATCGCCGATGATCCGGCAACCGGGGGCGACGAAGGCGCTGTCGTGGATGCGCGGGGCCTTGCCATGGATCGGGATCAGCGAAACGTCGGGGCGCAGGGTCATTGCGGGGCTCCAAGGAAATTGCGCCACTGGACATAGGGCAGGATCGAAGCGTGGTCATCCGTCCAGATGCGTGGTGCGGGTTTGACCAGCGGTCGCCACTCCTTGTCCGGCGCGGATTGGGCAATCAGGTTCAGCTGCTGCGGATCGCGGCTGACCGCGACGAAGCTTGACGGGGTCAGTTCACTTTCCGGATCGGGATAGTCATCGCGCACCATCGTATGCAGCCCGCGCGCCTGCAGTGCAGCAGCCAGCGGAGGTTCCAAATCGATGAAGCGGTTCGAAATGTGCACCATGATCACCCCCTTGGGGCTGAGCGCGCGCAGGTAGACCCCGAAAGCTTCATGGGTGAACAGATGCATCGGCACCGAATCCGATGAAAAGGCGTCCATGGCAAGCATGTCGAAACTGCCAGGCGGCACTTTGGCCAAGGCCAGGCGTGCATCGCCCAGTTCGACCTGAGCATCGGGAGTGCAATTGCGCAGGAAAGTGAAAGTACCGTTCTGCGAATAGGCCAGCACCGCCGGATCAATTTCGAAGATGGTCCATTTCTGGCCTGGCCTGGCGAAACAGGCCAGCGTGCCCGTGCCCAACCCCAGCACCGCCATCCGCGCATGCGGCCCGAACAGGGCTGGCGCGCTGGCATAGGCGATCGCCACACCCGATCCGGGGCCATAATATGTCAAAGGCTCGCGCGCCCGGCGGGGATCGGTCGATTGTTCGCCGTGCAGCGTGGTACCATGGGCCAGAGTGCGCAGCCGCTCCTCTGGATATTCGCGCACCGTATTGATCCCGAAGTAGGACCGGGTCCGGATATGGTCGCGGCTGTTCTGCACGGTCTCCAGCCCGCCCTGCACCAGCATGGCGGCAAGCAGCAGAGGGACCACCAGCGCCCGCCAGGGCACCAGCGCAAGCCCGATCACAGCCAGCGCCGCCCCCCAGGGCAGGCGCAAATGCTCGCTTTCCTGATAGAACGTGACGTCATGGATCTGCCACAGGCACAGCGCGGCGATCCCCAGCAGCATGGCAATGCCCAGCCGGACCATCTCGGGTTCAAGCCCCGGCATGCGCCGCCAGTCGGGCAATGCCTCGCGTGGGAGCAAGGCCGCGGCAGCAAGCACCAGCAGCGGATGTTCCCAGACCCAGTCGAACAGCACCGGTGCAAGCAGCGCGGTGAACACCCCGCCCAGCGCCCCGCCCGCCGACATCGCCAGATAGAACAATGTCAGCCGGTCAGCTTCGGGCCGCAGATCATAGAGCCGGGCGTGAAGCGCGGTGCAGACAAAAAACAGCAACAGGACGCTGGCGATGACCGGCAGCAGCCCCTGCGATCCGCGCGCGATCATCGCCAAGGTCCCGGCGGTCAGGATCATCACCCAGGCAAGCGCCGACACGATCCGCGCCGGACGGCGGTTGTCGGCAAAGGCCACGCTGAAGCTCAGCAGATAGATGCCGAGCGGAATCACCCACAACAGCGGCATGGCGAACAGATCGGTGGTGAGGTGCGTGGTAGTCGAGAGCATCAGCCCCGAGGGAACCATGGCCAGGGCCAGCCACAGCGCAATGCGGCGGCGCGGCACCGGGGGTGATTGCGCCGCCTCGGCCCGCGGCGCGTCGGGCGCGTTCCAGCGCATGCGGGCGCAGAGCGCAATCAGCACCATCAGCAGGCCGTACCCTGCGCTCCAACCCCAGCTTTGCAGGCGCAATGGCAACAGCGGTTCAGCCAGCAAGGGATAGGCGATCAGCCCGCCAAAACTGCCCAGGTTCGACGCGGCATAAAGTGCCCAGGGCGCGCCGGCCGAGGGGTCGGCCGCGAACCAACGCTGCATCAACGGGGCCTGCGCCGATACCAGGAAAAACACCGGCCCGACCGACAGGGCCAGCAGAGCCGGAACCCACAGCACTTCCATCCCCGACCGCGCCGGAGCCAGGTTCGCCAGACTGACTGGCAGAATCAGTGCCGCCAGAGCGAACAGCGCCAGATGGATCTGCGCCTGCCGCCGCAAAGGCAGCTGCGACAGCCGGTGGGCGTAGTAATAGCCCCCCAGCAGCAGCGCCTGATAGACCAGCATCGCGCTGTTCCAGACGTTGGGCGCCCCGCCAAGGCGCGGCAGGGCCATCCGCGCGACCATCGGCTGGATCAGGAACAGCAGGAAGCTGCCGGTGAGGATCGTCAGCACGAACAGCGGGCGAGCGGCGCGGGTCAATCCGGGCGCTCTATCGTGTATACGAGGTGCCGGCACAGCCGGTGGCCGGGCGCGAACTGGGGATGGTCGAAATCGAGCTCAGGGCGGTGGACCATGCCAAGCCGCAGCATCAGCCCCCACGAGGCCGTGTTGGCCGGGACCGTCCAGGCCGCGATCCGCGCGTCATCGCGCGCGGCCCAGCCCCAGTCGAGACAGGCCTGCGCCGCCTCGCGCGCATAGCCGTGCCCCCAGGCATGGCGGGCGAGCCGCCAGCCGATCTCAAGTTCGTCCGGCACCGGCGTGCCCGCGTGCCCGCCCCGGCGCAGCCCGCAAAAACCCAGCAGCATGGTGTCAGAGCGGCGCTCGATCGCCCAGAAAGTCTGTCCCTGTTCGGCCTGTACGGCGCAGAGCCGGTCGATCACCGCATCGCTGGCCGCCCGGTCGATCACCCCGCCCAGATGGCGCATCACCTCGGGATCCTGGCTCATCGCCGCAAATGGCACACGGTCTGCGCTGCGCCATTCGCGCAGGATCAACCGGTCCGTTTCGAGGTGAAATTCAGCCAAGCAGCCGCGCCGCATGTGCTGCGTGATAGGTCAGCACGCCCGAGCAACCCGCACGCTTGAAGCTCATCAAGGTTTCAAGCACCAACGCATCGCGGTCCCCTGCCCCGGCGGCGGCAGCATGTTCGATCATCGCGTATTCGCCGCTGACCTGATAGGCGAACACCGGCACTTCGAACGCGTCCTTCACTCGGCGTACGATGTCGAGATAAGGCAGTCCCGGTTTGACCATCACGCTGTCCGCGCCCTCGGCCAGGTCCAGTTCGACCTCGCGCAGGGCTTCTTCGGCATTGGCAGGATCCATCTGGTAGGTCTTCTTGTCCCCCTTGAGCAGCCCGCGCGAGCCGACCGCATCGCGGAACGGGCCATAGAAGGCGCTGGCGTACTTGGCGGCATAGCTCATGATCTGGACATTGGCGTGGCCCGCACCCTCCAGCGCCTCGCGAATCGCGGAAATCCGCCCGTCCATCATGTCCGACGGCGCAATGACGTCAGCCCCGGCTGCGGCCTGGTTGAGGCTTTGCCCGACGAGCACTTCCACCGTTGCGTCATTGAGCACATAGCCAGTGCCATCGATCAGCCCGTCCTGGCCGTGGCTGGTATAAGGATCGAGCGCAACGTCGGTCAGCACGCCGATGTCATCCCCGCAAGCCTGCTTGATCGCGCGGATCGCGCGGCACATCAGGTTGTCGGGATTGAGCGCTTCCTCACCGTTCTCACTCCGACGTTCAGGCTGAGTGTTGGGGAACAGCGCCAGGCAGGGAATCCCGAGCGCGACAGCTTCCTTTGCCCGCGCGGCGATCAGATCAACCGACCAACGCGATACACCGGGGAGCGAACCGATCGGTTCCTCCACGCCAGTCCCTTCGGTCACGAATAGCGGCCAGATCAGATCGGCGGGGGTCAGCACCGTTTCACGGTGCAGGCGGCGGCTCCAGGCACTGGCACGGGTCCGGCGCAGGCGGGTCAGGGGGTACATTCCGGTCATGGGCAAATCCCCTAGACCTGCAAACCCGCTCCATCAATCACTTCCCCAGCCGGTCGATCTCGCGGTCAAGGCTGGCCACTGAAGCTTGCCGGGGCGCAAGGCTCATCAAGGCGGCACCGGGTTGCACCGCCTTAAGCGCCGCCAGCCGCGCCTTGAAGGCTGCCAGTTCCTTCTGATCGACCTGGTTGTTGACGGTGAAGCTGACCGACAAGGGATTCACGGTCGTGCCATTCTTGTAGAGTTCGTAGTGCAGGTGCGGCCCGGTCGAAAGCCCGGTTGAGCCGACATAGCCGATCACCTGACCGGCACGAACGTGGCTGCCGGGGCTCACCGCGATCCGGCTCATGTGGCCATAGCCGGTGCCGAACCCGCCGCCGTGCTCCAGCCGCACATAGTTGCCGTGGCCGCCATGCCAGCCTGCAATCGCCACCCGGCCATCGCCCACCGCAAAGATCGGGGAGCCATAACCAGCCCCGAAATCGATCCCGGCATGCATCCGCGTGTAACCGAGGATCGGATGGCGCCGCGCGCCATAACCCGAAGTGATTCGTCCAACGACCGGCATGATCAGGCCGGTGCGCTGCGCGCCCATTCCGCTGGCTTCAAAAAACAGGCCATCATTGCCCCAGCGCAGCAGCTGCGCTGCGGCGCGCCCGCCGCGCTCGACCCCGGCGTAAAGCAGGTCACCGACTTGGCTTTCTCCGCTGCCCGAACGCTTATAGGCCACCACCAGGTCAAAGGTATCGCCCGGTTCCAGCGCAGTATCGAGCGTCAGGTGCTGGTCCAGCACCTGCAGGTATTGCTGGATCGCTTCGATCGGCGCGCCCGCCGCGCGGGCCGAGCGGTAAAGACTGGTCCCCACGGTCCCGCGAATCCGCAGCGGCGTTGTATCAACCGGGATCGCGTGCGATTGCAGCACCAGCCCGGCCGTGGTCCGCTCAATCGCGAGGTTGAGGTCAAACCGGGCCCGGAAAGCCAGCCGGTCAAGCGGGCGCGGCGCAGCCGGATCGGTACGGCGACCCAGCGTGATGTCCACCTGGGTGCCGGGCAATACGTCGCCCAGCGGCACAGCCCCCGCGACCATCGCTTCAACCCGTGCGGCATCGCCGCCGTTCACTCCCGCACGTTCCAGCATGCGCCGGAAACTGTCACCCTGACCAAGCGTTGCGGTCAGTTGAACCAGGCTGCGTTCTGGTGCGGCTGCCAGGGGCACAACCAGTGCCGATGGTCCCATCCGCGCGCCGCTGTCCGCACCCAATGCGAGCGGAGCGATCGTCTGGCTGCGGAATTCGTCGCGCTGGCGGCTGGACAGCGGCATGTCGGGCGGAGCGGCTATGGCGCCAAAATCGGGCCAGAACGAAACCGCAAACAGGGCCAGCCCCACCATGGTGCCAAGCCCGCGGAACCAGCGGCGACTTCCGATGTCTTCGGCAAGATCGGGAGCCAGGTCATAGGTTTGCAGCCAGGTCAGCGCCTGATCGCCCCGGGCGAGCCAGCGCGCGATCGGGTCGGCCGGGTTTTCCACCGCTGCGATCTGTGCATGCGTCAGCGCCGCCGCAATCGCGGCAGGGCCGCCATGGCCCGATTCCGGCACTTCGCGCGGCTTGAACAAGCTCAATGCCCCCGATTGCGTAACGCACGGAAATCCCTGCACAAGGAAAGTTAATCTTGTCCTAATCCGGGACAACGATGCGACGAATCGCCAAACCTTCGGGTCTGGCCACCCCGCCCGCCTTGCGGAGCGCGCGGCCCCTGTGTCACACCATCGCCAGTGAGCGCGCGAAACAATCAGAACGGGGGAGACAGCCGGATCAAGGCTGTGCTGGGCCCCACCAATACCGGCAAGACGCACCTTGCGATCGAGCGGCTCTGCGCGCACTCCTCGGGCGCGATCGGCTTTCCGCTGCGGCTTCTGGCGCGTGAGGTCTATGACCGGGTCTGCGCAATCAAGGGAGCCGAACGGGTTGCTCTGATCACGGGCGAGGAGCGGATCGAGCCGCCCCATGCGCGCTGGCTCCTGTGCACGGCCGAAGCCATGCCGGTGGATGCCGATCTTGCCTTTGTCGCGCTGGACGAAGCCCAGCTGGCCGCTGACCGCGAACGGGGACACATCTTTACCGACCGCCTGCTCCATGCCCGCGGGCGTGAGGAGACGATGATCCTGGGTTCGGCCACGATCGAACCCCTGGTCCGGTCCCTGCTGCCCAAGGCCGAGGTGATTGAACGTCCGCGGTTTTCCACGCTGAGCCACGTCGGCGCAAAGAAGCTGTCGCGGGTTCCGCCGCGCAGTGTAATCGTCGCTTTCAGTGCCGAGCAGGTCTATGCAGTGGCGGAAATGCTGCGCCGGTTCCGCGGTGGTGCCGCCGTGGTAATGGGCGCGCTGAGCCCCGAGACGCGTAACCGGCAGGTAGAATTATACCAGTCAGGCGAAGTCGATTACCTTGTTGCTACCGACGCGATTGGCATGGGGCTGAACCTCGATGTCGGGCATGTCGCTTTCGCCTCGCTGTCGAAGTTCGACGGGCTGCGCCAGCGCCGGCTGACAACTGCGGAAATGGCCCAGATTGCCGGTCGTGCAGGGCGGCATCAGCGTGACGGTACTTTTGGCACGCTTGCCGGGACCGGCAGCCACGATGCCATGTTCACGCCCGACGAAGTCTATGCGATCGAGGAGCACCGCTTCCCGTCTCTGACCAAGCTGTTCTGGCGGGAAGCAGAGCCGGATTGCGGCAGCGTGGCCAGCCTGATCGCTGATCTGGAGCGCGGGCCTGACCGGCCGGAGCTTGCTCCGGCCCCGCTGGCGATCGACCTTGCTGTGCTCAAGCGGCTTGCAGAAGAACCTGATCATGCCGCGCCCCCGCGCGGTGAAGCCATGGTCCGCCGCTTTTGGGAAGCCTGCTCGCTGCCGGATTTTCGACAGGCCGGGGTCGATACCCATGCGCGCTTTGTTGCGCGGTTGTGGGAAGATCTGCGTGGCGGTCAGCTTGGTGCAGACTATGTTGCGCGCTCGATTGCCGATCTGGATAATCCCTCAGGCGATATCGATACCCTGCAAATGCGAATCGCTGCGATCCGCAGCTGGGCCTATATTGCCCAGCGGCCAGATTGGGTGCTGCCGCGCGAGGAAATGGCTGCCCGTGCCCGCGCAGCCGAAGCGCGGCTTTCGGACGCGCTCCATGCCCGGCTGACCGAACGCTTCGTCAACCGCCGCACCTCGGTGCTGATGAAAAAGCTTGGCCCCGATGCCGGGTTGCTGCCGGTCACGCTCGACGAGGACGAAGTTCAGGTCGATGGCGAGGCGATTGGCCATCTCTGCGCCTTCCGCTTCGTGGTCGATCCGCAGGCGCGGCTGGCCGATCGCAAATTGTTGCTGGCTGCGGCCGAGCGGCACCTTCCGGCACTGCTGACCCAGCGCGCAATCCAGCTGGTTGGCCTGATCGACGCCGGGGGCGCGCCTCTGACGCTCGATGGGGCTGCCGTGCGCTGGGATGGGGAAATGATTGCGCGGCTGCAGCCCGGCAAGCAGCGGCTGGAGACCAGGCTGGTCGCCGACCGCTCACTCAGCGCATTTGCGCCCGAGCCGCGCCAACAAGTGCTGGGCGCGATCGATCGCTGGCTCGCCGGGGTACTTGCGCCGCTGGAGCCGCTGCGCACGATGATCGAAGCCAGCGCCGATCCCGAGTCCGGGCCAGAACTGCGCGCGGTGCTGATTCGGCTGGGCGAAGGCGGCGGCACAGTTGAGCGGAGCGGTTCGGGGGTTGACGCTCTCTCGCCCGAGCAACGCGCCCGGCTGCGCGAACTGGGAGTGCGGATCGGGGGGCTCGATCTGTTCATGCCGGCCATGCTCAAGCCGGCACCGTTGACCGCCTGGCGGGCCTTGGAGGGCGCGCGCGGGGTGGATTTGCCCACCGTGGTGCCGAGCATGCCGGTGGTCGTCCCGCTGCCCGGCAAGACTCGCCTGCCCCCTGGCTACCGCGCGCTGGGCAACCAGGCGGTGCGGATCGACATGGCCAACAAGCTGCTGCTGGACGTTCACGAAGTGCGGACCCGCGAGAAGCGGCGCCACTTCCCGATTGCCAGTGCCCGGGCGATCTCGATGGGGCTGACGCTGCAAAATTTTCACCGCCTGCTGCGCATCGCCGGGTTCCACCCGCTGCCGCCGCGCCTGTTGCCCGATGGTGCCCAGGGTCCGCCAGCCCCGATTCATTGGCGCTGGATCGATCCGCCCTCGATTGCCAAACGCGGCAAGACTGACAAGCCCGCTGAGCCGACCGGTGCCTTCGCGGCCCTGGCCAAACTCGTGAAATAGGCAGAACCGGATGATGCGGAACCACGCCTCTTGAGGATCGACAAACTCCTGTGGTTCCTGCGGCTGGCAAAGAGCCGCAGCGCGGCCCAGGAGCTGGTCGGCGAAGGACACATCCGGCTAAACGGGCGCCGTATCGAGAGAAGTGCCGCAACGATTCGTGCCGGGGATGTACTCGCCCTGCCACTGCCGCGCGGCGTCACCGTGATCGAAATCCTGGTCCTGCCCGACCGGCGCGGCCCGGCGAGCGAAGCGCAAACTTGCTATCGGGTGCTTGACGCGGGGCTTGGTGCTGCCTTAGCAGCGGAACAGAACGAAACACCTCTGGGGATCCGCCTGCCATGACCTATGTCGTCACCGAAGCCTGCATCAAGTGCAAGTACATGGACTGCGTGGAGGTCTGCCCGGTCGATTGCTTCTATGAAGGTGAGAACATGCTGGTGATCAACCCCAGCGAATGCATCGATTGCGGCGTGTGCGAACCCGAATGCCCGGCCGAAGCGATTCTGCCCGATACGGAAAGCGGGCTGGAACAGTGGCTTGAACTCAACGCCAAGTATTCGGCCGAATGGCCCAACCTCACCACCAAGAAGGACACCCCCGCCGACGCCGATGAGCACAAGGGCGAAGAGGGCAAGTTCGACAAGTACTTCTCGGCTGAACCCGGCGAAGGCGACTAAGCCAGGGCCGATTCGGCCAAATTCCTGGATCTGGAACCGCCTGTCCCGGCGCGGGATTCTCTGCGCTGGTAATTTTGTTGCGGACATGCTATATAATCCGCGACTGACGGGGCCTTCCGCCTCGCTGGCAGATGCAGATCTTGAAAGGCAGGACTGGCAAATCGGTTGATGGAGCCATCGAACCGGGTCGCAATGCTTTACCCGTTCGCTGTTCCCATACCCCGTTTCCGGCCGCATATTGGCGGCGGTGCAGTCCTGACGATTGAAAGGACGTTACATGGTGGTCAAGGCGCACGCCTTTGAAGTTGGTGACTACGTTGTCTATCCCAAGCACGGGGTTGGCCGGGTGATCGAACTGCTTGAGCAGGAAATCGCCGGGATGACGCTGGAGCTTTATGTCCTGCGATTTGAAAAGGAACGCATGACCCTGCGCGTGCCGACCAACAAGGTCGAGGCGATCGGGATGCGCAAGCTGTCTTCGGACAAGACCCTGCGCGAAGCGCTCGATACGCTGAAAGGCAAACCCAAGGTCAAGCGCACCATGTGGTCGCGCCGCGCCCAGGAATACGAAGCCAAGATCAATTCGGGCGACCTGGTGTCGATCGCCGAAGTGACCCGCGACCTGTTCCGCGCTGATGACCAGCCCGAACAGAGCTATTCCGAACGCCAGATCTTCGAAGCCGCCTCCTCGCGCCTCGCGCGCGAACTGGCTGCGATGGAAAAGACCGACGAACCGGCCGCGCTCAAGAAGATCCTCGCGATCCTCAACGAGCATGCGCCCAAGTACTATGCGGAAGCGGCCGCCACGGCCTGATTTTCCGCACATCAGGCTTAAGCCTAAGAGGGGCCGCTTCGTCAGGAGCGGCCCTTTTTTTGTTCCTCCTCTTGCGACGGGTGCTTTGCCGTATTATATCGATAATACACAACGCAGGAGGAATGCGATGAAGCTCAAGCTGGACAAGTTGGCCAAGGCGCTTGGCCCCGCGATTGCATTGGTGCTGGCGGCCGGGGTTTCGGGCTGCGACGGCGCCAATATCTCGATCAACGGTGAAGAGGGCAAGCCCCTCTCCGAGCTCGACCTGTCAGGCTCGGCGCCGCAGGAACTGGTGCTGCTCGGCCCGGATCAGGTCCACATCACCCAGGGCGACAAGCTGGCAATCGCGGTCGAAGGCGATCAGGAGGCCAAGGATGCCCTGCGTTTCACGCTGAAGGACGGTTCACTGGGGATCCTGCGCAAGGACAAGCTGTTCGAACGCGGCGGCAAGATCGCGGTGATCACCGTGACCATGCCTGCGCCAAAGGAAGTGACCATGGCCGGATCGGGCAAGATCCAGGCCGATGCGCTCGCGGGCGACGCAAAAGTCACCATCGCCGGTTCGGGCGATATCGAATCGCCCAATCTTGCTGGCGACAAGCTGGACCTGACGATTGCCGGTTCAGGCAACTTCCGCGGTGCGGGCAATGTCAAGCAACTGGACCTGACCGTGGCTGGCAGCGGTTCGGCAACAATGGACGCGCTCAAGACCGAAAGCGCCAAGGTTACGATCGCCGGGTCGGGCAGCACCAGCTTTGCTTCCGACGGCGATGTCGATGCCAAGATTGTCGGATCGGGCAATATCACGGTCAAGGGCCGGGCACGCTGCAAGCTCAGCTCGCTCGGTTCGGGCAAGCTGGTCTGCGAAACGGTCACTCAGAAGGACTGACCGCGCCGGAAATGCGATGAACCGCCAGTCCCGGTTCATCGCCGCGCAACCCCGTGCTGCTACGATCCACGGATCGTCACGCAGCGCGGGGTTGTTTTATGCGAAGGATCTGGGCCGGAACCATGGTCGTGCTGCTGAGTGGCTGCGGTGCAGCCGGGGCAGTGGTTGATCTGGCCTCGATGCCGGTGCGCGGCACGGGCAAGGCGATCGAGGCTGGCAGCACGCTGGTTGACGTCGCCACGGTCAGCCAGTCCGAACGCGACCAGAGGCGCGGCCAGACAATCCGCCGCCGCGAGGAACGGTTGGGCGAGCTTGACCGCGAATACCGCAAACAGTCAGACCGCTGCGCCCGCGGCGATCAGGAAGCCTGCCGCAAGCGCGAAGCCGCCTGGTACGAGATGCAGCACCTGATGCCCAGCGTACCTTACGAGGCGCGCTAAACTGCGGCCCGGCGCAACCGGTCGTTGATGGCTGCGCCGATCCCTTCATCCGGGATCGGTGCTACGGCGATGCGCGGCTGGGGTGCCGCCGCAGCCTGATGCAGGCAATCGTACAGCTGCGCTGCAGCTTCGGCGAGATCGCCAACGGGCGAGAGGTTCGCATCACCCTGGACCACCCCGAACCCGATCAGGAACTCGTCCGGACCGGCCTGCGCCGCCCCCAGCCGCACCGGCTTGCCGGGGGCGTAGTGGCTGGCGAGCTGGCCCGGCGCTTCGATTGCCGCTGACGTCACGGGGCCAGAGTCGGTCTGGAGAACCTCGGAAATCTGGGCTTGCGTGATCGGGCCAGGGCGAAGCACCTGCCAGCTTCCATCCGCGCGCAGCGCGACGATGGTCGATTCGATCCCCTGCGTGCAGGGCCCGCCATCGAGGATCAGCGGCACGCGATCGCCCAGCGAGGCTGCGACATGGGCAGCAGTAGTCGGACTAACCCCGCCGCTGCGATTGGCCGAAGGCGCGGCCAGCGCCAGACCGCTTTGTTCAAGCAGCGCGCGCATTGCCGGGTGGGCAGGGCAGCGCAACGCCAGTGTTGGCAGGCCCGCAGTCACCGCCGGGGTGATTCGCGCCCTATCCTTCAGCGGCAGGACCATTGTCAGCGCCCCGGGCCAGAACGCTGCTGCGAGTTTTCGGGCGCGGGCATCGAGTCCAACCAGGGCTTCGGCCTGTTCCAGCGCCGAGACATGAACGATCAGCGGATTGAAGTCGGGCCGCCCCTTGGCGCGGTAGATTGCCGCTACGGCCTCGGCGCTATCGGCCCGGGCAGCGAGGCCATAGACCGTCTCGGTTGGCACGGCGACCAGCCCACCGCTGAGCAGCATGTCTGCCGCAGCCGCAATTCCGGCCGCATCCGCGCTGCACACCACGGGACTGACACTCTTGCCGCTCATCCCGCTCCCGCTATAGGCGAAGCAAGGCAAAGCCAAGGAAAAGGCGAGCGTCACGATGGAATACACTGCCCCCACCGCCGATCAGATCTTGGCGATCAAGGTCAATGCCGGGATCGCGGAGATCGCCGCACATGAACGCTTCGCCGCCGCCAGCCCGGACATGGTCGAAGCCATTGTCGAAGGGATCGGCCAGTTCGCGGCCGGGGAATGGGCTCCGCTCAACCGCCTGGGTGACCTCGAAGGGGCGAAACTGGCCAATGGCAAAGTGACCCTGCCCGCCGGTTTTGCCGAGGCTTATCAGGCCTATGTCGAGCAGGGCTGGAACGCGATTTCGGGTGATGAGGCGCATGGCGGTCAGGGACTGCCCTTTACCCTTGCCGCCAATGTGATCGAAAATGTCGGCACTGCCAACATGGCCTTCGGGCTGCTGCCGATGCTGACCGTCGGTGCGATCGAAGCGCTGAGCCACCATGGCAGCGACAGCCAGAAAGCGCTCTACCTTGCCAAGCTGATTAGCGGCGAATGGTCGGGCACCATGAACCTGACAGAGCCGCAAGCCGGATCCGATGTCGGCGCGCTGCGCACGACCGCCGTACCGATCACCGCAGGGGAGCACACCGGCAAGTTCAAGATCAAGGGCACCAAGATCTTCATTACCTGGGGTGAGCACGACCTCGCGAGCAATATCGTCCATCTGGTCCTGGCCCGCACACCCGGCGCTCCGGCGGGTAGCCGCGGAATCAGCCTGTTCGTGGTGCCCAAGTTCCACGTCGCGGCCGACGGCAAGATCGGCCCGCGCAACGATGCCCGTGTGGTCAGCCTGGAACACAAGCTGGGGATCATGGCCAGCCCTACCTGTGTGATGAGCTTTGGCGACAACGATGACTGCATCGGCGAACTGGTGGGACATGAAAATGAAGGCCTGAAAGCCATGTTCACGATGATGAACTCGGCCCGGATCAACGTTGGCAACCAGGGCGTACAGATTGCCGAACGCGCCCTGCAGCAAGCGCAGTACTATGCCCGCGAGCGCGTCCAGTCGGCCCGCGCGGGTTCGCCCAGCAGGGATTCGGTGGCCATTGTAGAGCATCCCGACGTGCGGCGCATGCTGCTGCGGATGCGCGCGTTGACCGAGGGCGCGCGGGCGCTGCTTTATTACACCGCCGGACAGGTCGATCGCGGTGCTTTGGGGATTGCAGGTTCGCAGGCCCGGGCCGATTGTCTTGTCCCGCTGATCAAAGCCTGGGGCACCGACATTGGCTGCGAAGTCTCCAGCCTGGGTGTGCAGATCCACGGCGGGATGGGCTTTGTCGAGGAAACCGGCGCGGCGCAGCATTACCGCGACGCCCGGATCGCCCCGATTTACGAAGGTACCAACGGGATCCAGGCCGCGGACCTTGTCACCCGCAAGCTCGGCTATGAAGGCGGGGAAGTGCTGATCGCATTGCTGGCCGACGTCGCGCAAGCGGCCACCGGCAAATCGGACGAGCTCAGGGCATTGGCCGAAGATTGCGTGGCGGTCGCGCGCTGGATGGCCAGTGACGCTTCGCTCGACGACAAGCTAGCCGGATCGGTGCCGTTCTGCACCATGTGCGCGGTGGCTGTGGCCGGCTGGCAACTGCTGCGTCAGGCCGAAGCGGCCGAAGGCGTGCTGGCCGTGACCAAACCGATTATTTCTGCCTGGTTCAACGCCCATCTGGTGCCCGAAGCGCGCGGGCTCAAGGCCTCGGCCGTGGCCGGTGCAGAGCTGCTCTATGCGCTGAGTGCAGAGGTGCTGGCGGGATGAGCGATCAGGGGGATCCCCTGGCCCGGATCGCCAACGCGCTTGAGCGACTGGCGCCGCGCGCGGTCCCGGCGCCGGACTGGAATGCTGCCCCGGCCTATGTCTGGGACCAGCAGGGCGCGCGCATGGTAGCACAAATCAAGGCCCCGCCGCTGGACCTGCTGCAGGGGATCGACGAACAAAAAGCCCGCGTGGTCGGCAATGTCGCCCGGCTCGCCGCCGGCCACGCCGCGCATGACATGCTGCTGTGGGGTTCGCGCGGGATGGGCAAGAGCGCGCTGCTCCGCGCCAGCGTTGCGGCGGCGCAGACACAGTCTCCCGCCACCATCGCGCTGGTTCAGGTTGCGCCGGAAGCCTTGTCCGCCCTCGCCCCCCTGTTCGCCGCGCTGGGCGCAATCGACCGCCGCTTTCTGGTGTTCATCGACGATCTGGGATTCGAAGATAACGATTCGGCGGGGCCGCGCGCGCTGCGATCCTGGCTGGAAGGCGGGGTCGAGGCTCGGCCCGGCAACGTCCGCCTGGCAGTAACCTCAAACCGTCGCGCCATCGTTCCCCGGCACCTCAGCGAACAGGACGATCCGATCAACCCGCGCGACGCCGTGGACGACCGGCTGGCGCTGGCCGACCGGTTCGGTCTGTCGATCGGCTTTCACAACTGCACCCAGGACGATTACCTGGCGATCGTGGGCGGCTATTGCATTGCCCACGGCCTGGCCTGGGAACAGGGTGAGGCGCTGGAATGGTCCAAACGGCGGGGACAACGCTCGGGCCGGGTGGCCTGGCAATTTGTGACCGAACTGGCAGGCCGGGCGGGCAAGAGTCTGTAACCGGTTCAGGCCGGGAAAGCTCGGGCCCGCACCATCTGTTTTACTGCTGCTTGACCTTTTGATCCTGCCCGAAGGCGCCCTTGTACTGCGCCATGGGATCCCCGTTGAGATTGCGCTGCGGCGGCATCCGGCCAACCTTGACCGGCTGGATCGGCACGGCCGGAGCGGCGCCGGGAGCCTCAACCCGCCAGACGATCCCGGCCGTATCGTCGCTGACCAGCAAGGCACCGGACTTGTCCCAGGCCAGCCAGGTCGGGCGACCATGGGTCTTGCCATCGCCCGTCAGGAACCCGGTCAGCACCGGCACCGGCTTGCCCTGCGGGTTGCCGTTGGCATCGAATTTCACGAACACCACGTCATAACCCGACAGCGGCTTGCGGTTCCACGATCCGTGACGGGCGATGAACGCGCCATTGGCAAACTGCGGGCCCATGCGCTGCCCCCCGGTCACAAAAGTCAGCCCCAGCGGGGCGACATGCGCGCCAAGGGCAAATTCGGGCTTGCGCACGAAATCGTCGATGAATTCGGGCGGTGCCGACATCACGCGGTCATCGTCGAACTTCTTCCAGTAAATCCACGGCCAGCCATAATGCGCGCCAACCGGGACATTGGTGAGATAATCGGGCACCAGATCCGGGCCGAGCTGGTCACGCTCATTGACCACAGTCCACAGCTCGCCGCTCGCCGGGTTCCAGGCGAGCCCGTTCGGGTTGCGCAGGCCCTGTGCGTACTGGCGCGGATAGCCGGTCTTGAGATTGAGCTGCCACACTGCGGCGCGGCCCTTTTCCAGCTCGATCCCCTTTTCGGCGATGTTCGAGGCAGAGCCGACCGCGACGTAGAGCATCTGTCCATCAGGCGCGAGCAGGAGGTTGCGCATCCAGTGATTCCCGCCCGCGGGCAGATCCATCAGCTTCTTCGGTGCGCCCGCCAGCGTGGTTTCGCCCAGCTTGTAGGTGAACGCCAGCACGGCATCGTGGTTGGCGACATACAGCGTATCGTTCTGCCAGGCGAGACCCGAGGGCGAGGCCAGACCATTGCCCTGGCGCAGAGTGAACTTCTGTTCGGCCACCCCATCGCCATCACCATCGCGCAGTAGCACCAGCGCATCGGGCGAATTGCCATGCGCCCCGGCGCGCTTCATCAGCATTGCGCCGACTTTGGCCGTCAGCCCCCCGCCCATGTTGCCCGCCGGTGCATCGGCCTGCGCCGCAATGACATCGCCGTTGGGCAAGGTATAGAGCACGCGCGGATGTTCCAGCCCTTCGGCGAAACGCGCCACTTTCAGCCCCTCGGCAGCCTGCGGAGCCTCTCCCGCTTGCCAGCCGACCGGGCGGGCGATCGCGACCGAGGGGATTTCCTCCGGCTTGGGTTCCACCAGCACCGGATCGCGGCCTGACAGTTCATCCAGCGAATGCTCTGCAGGCACCCCGCGCAGGATGTAGAAGACGAATCCGCCGATCACGAGCAGGAACACGGCGAGGGCGACAAGCAGCTTGCGTTTGGTCGACATGGGGCAAGGATAGGCGCAGCGCGGCTAGGCGGCAACACTTGTCTCCTGTAGGAAGCAAGCCATGTTTGCCTTTACCCCCGATCCCGCCCGGCCCAAGCCCGAACTCTACCACGATCTGGTCGAAGCAGCCCGCGCCCTGACCCATGGCGAAAGCGACAAGGTGGCCAACATGGCCAACCTGGCGGCGCTGATCTGGCAGTTCCTGCCCGCGCTCAACTGGGCAGGATTCTACCGTGTGGTCGATGGCGAACTGGTGCTGGGGCCGTTCGTGGGCAAGCCGGCCTGCATCCGGATCAAGTTCGGCCAGGGGGTCTGCGGCGCGGCGGCAGCGAGTGGGGAAACCCAGCTGGTTCCCGATGTCCACGCCTTTCCCGGGCATATCGCCTGCGATGCCGACAGCCGCAGCGAACTGGTGGTTCCGGTCCGCCGTGACGGCACAGTGATCGCCGTGATCGACCTCGACAGCCCGACCCCCGCCCGGTTCGACGCCGCCGACGCCGCCGGGATTGAGGCATTGGCGGAAGCGATCGCCGCGTTAATCTGACCTGGCCGGACTGCTCCGAAACGGGACAGCGCTGAACCAGCGCCTTGCCTGCGCTTGGTTTTCGGCGGTGGACGATGCTAAATTCCGCGTTAACGCCGGGATTCGCCCTGGCCCGAAACAGGGGATTGCAATGTCGCTCCGTCAGATCTTTACGCCGCTCTGCCTGATTGGCGCCATGGGCATGGCCAGTGCCGCCCAGGCGCAGAACGCCGGTGATGCCGTCATGGATGCAGCCGGCCGCGTCTATGGCAATGCGATGCCCGCCCCCGCGATGCCTGCGCCGCCGATGGCGATGCCAGCAGCCCCGGCCATGCCGCATGTAGCCATGCCGCAGATGGCCGCGCCTGCCGCGCAGATCGCTCCGGCCGGGGCACCGGGCTGGAACAATACGGGCTGGGAACAGGCCAAGGCCGATTGGCTTTATGAATGCCGCCGCCGCTATCCCGCGGGCAAGAAGGGCACCACACTGGGCGCGGTGCTGGGCGGCGTGGTTGGCGGGGTGCTTGGCAACCGCATCGCCGGGCGCGGCGACCGTACGGTCGGCACGGTGGCCGGGGCCGTACTGGGCGGAGTCGCCGGGGGCGCGATCGGCAACAGCGCAGATCGCAGCCGTTCGCGCGATTACTGCGAAAGCTATCTGGAAGACTATCTCGCGCGTCAGCAGCATTATGGATATGGCCAGCCTGGCGTAACCTATGGCTATGTCCAGCAGCAGGTGACCATGATGGTCCCGGTGATGATGGTCCAGCAGCAGGCCACAGTGCAGCCGCAGCGCGAATGCAAGGAAACCATCGTGACCGAGGAATGGGTCCCTGTCCGCGCCAAGCGCCGAGTGATCTACAAGACCGTCACCGTTCCCGACAAGCGGGTGAGAATCGTCGCCGACAAGCGCGTCCGCACCTATTGACCCGATAGCCAAAGGGGAGCCAGCCGCTCCCCCGGTATGCAAGACCCCCGGCCCGAAACCGGGGGTCTTGTTGTATCTGAATGGGGCGCGGGCGGGCGTTGCCTATCGCCATCAGGCGGAAGGCTACAGCGAACGCCCGATCAGTTCCTTCATGATTTCGCTGGTCCCGCCAAAGATCCGCGTCACGCGCGCGCCGCGCCATTGCTTGGCGATCGGATATTCGTTCATGAACCCGGCCCCGCCGTGCAGCTGGAGGCACTTGTCGACCACTTCGCCCTGCAGCTCGGTATGCCAGAGCTTGGCGCCCGAGGCTTCGACCGGGGTCAGCTCATGCTTGATGTGGCGAGCGATGCACCAGTCAATATGCGCCCAGCCGACTTGCAGCTTGGACTTGAGGTCTGCGAGCAGGAACCGGGTGTTCTGGAAATCGAGCACCGGCTTGCCGAAGGCCTTGCGCTCGCGGGTGAACTCCACCGTCATGTCGAACGCGCGCTGCGCAGCGGTCTGGGCCGAGATCGCGATACCGAGGCGTTCTTGCGGCAGCTCGCTCATCAGATAGATGAAGCCCTTGCCTTCCTCGCCCAGGCAATTGGTAATCGGCACGCGAACATCCTCGAAAAACAGTTCCGAGGTGTCGGCGGCGTCGAGCCCGACCTTGTCGAGATTGCGCCCGCGCTTGAACCCGTCGCGGTTCGCTTCGACCAACACGATCGACACGCCCTTCCAGGCCGGCTGCACTTCGGTATCGGTCTTGCAGCAGACCAGGATCAGGTCGGCGTTCTGGCCATTGGTGATATAGGTCTTGCTGCCGTTGATGACATAGTGGTTGCCATCCTTCTTCGCCGTGGTGCGCAGCCCTTGCAGATCGGAGCCGGTGCCCGGTTCGGTCATGGCGATGGCGGTGACGATCTCACCCGAGACCATCTTTGGCAGCCAGGTTTGCTTCTGCTCTTCCGAGCCATACTGGATGATATAGTTCGCAACGATATCCGACTGCAGCGAAAAGCCGGTGGCGACATCGGTGCCATAGCCGATCTCTTCATCGATGATCGCATTGTAGCCGAAATCGAGGCCGAGCCCGCCGTAAGCCTCTGGCACGGTCGGGCAGAGCAGGCCGAGTTCGCCCGCCTTGGGCCAGACATTCTTGGGAATGATCCCGTCCTCGTCCCACTTGGCCGCATGGGGTTCAAGCTGTTCGGCGACGAAGCGGCGTACAGTTGAACGGAATGCTTCGTGGTCTTCGGTGTAGCAGGTGCGGTGCAGGTTATCGAGCGACATGGCGGCAATCCTCTCGCGAATAGCAATCGGCGAGTGGGTTAAGGCGCGTGGGGGCGGACGGTCAAGGTGAATTTAAGCGCGCGATTAAGGTGTGCTGATCGCCACTTGCGCCGGGGGCGCTGCGGCAATCATGCGCAAACGACCCAACCGCAATGAGGCATGATCGCGGTCCAGCCGCAGCGCACCGCCAAGCTCTCTGCGCACCCCCAGCACTGCGGCGCTGCCCGCAACGACGCGCAAGCGATAGTCGCCATAAGGCACCGAATCGAACAGCAGATATCCGTCGAAATCGCTGGGTGCGACCACAACCGCGCGGCCCGTGGCATCGACGAGCTCTACCGGCACCCCGGCGCGCGGCTCGCCATCGGGGCCGAGCAGCACGGCCTCGATTTCACCGGTCGGAGCCAGCGGGAGCAGCACCTTGGCGGCCACCCCCGGGCGCGGCACCACGACCATACCCTTGCCCTTGGGCTGAAGCAGCGGATCGGGCAGACTGCCTGCATCGATCGAAACCAGCACCGGCACATAGGGCATCAGCCCGTCGATCACCGCGCGGCCCGCCTTGTTGGTCGCGGATTCGGTGTGTCGGAAGCCTGCCTCGACATTGACGCCCTCGACCGCTGCTTCGCCGGGTTGGCGATAGCCGTCACCGTTGTCGTCGCGGAACACCTCGATGCTCGCCTGACCATCTTCGGCCAGCCGGTCACGCGAGACGCGCCAGCCGCCGTCGACCGGATCCGGCCCGAAGCTGAAGCCAAGGGTCAGGCCCAGACTCTTGCGACCATTGCTGTCCGCGCGGCCCTCTGCGCGCAAGGCGAAGCGCTTGAATTGCTTCACATAACCCAGCATCCATTCGCCGCGACCGGCGGTCGCATCGTATTCATAGCCGCCGCGCAGGGTTGAACTGCGCCCCAGGCCCTTCTCTGCCACGATCTGCGCCGCTTCGAACCCCCGGCTCGGCCCGGCAAGACCGAACCGGGCCGTGCCGCGCAACCTCAGGCCTGCCAGCGATGTGTTGCCGATCAGGTTGAGCTTGGTGCCCAGATCCCCCCGCGCCACTCCCAGCGCCGGCCCGGCCGCACTGCGGCGCAGGACTTCGGCGGTCAGCGTGACGCGGCCCGCGTGGAAAGCTCCGCGCAGCAACCATTCGTTAACCTTTGTCCCGTCGCGGGCCATCGTCTGACGTGCGCTCGCCTCAACGGGCAGGCGCCAGTTCCCCAGGTGCAGCGTCGAATTGAGCCGCAGGCTGTATTCGCGCTTTTGCTGGGCCGTCACCAGCTCGCTTTCGAAGTCTCCCTGGACCCAAAGCACCTGCGCATCGAAGCGCACCGGGCCAATCCGCCCCAGCGCATCGGCGCGCAGCGCCCGCCCGCCGCCAAGCTGGCGCGCACCGGCCAGTTCGACCAGCATCGGCCCCAGCCCGCGCCGCAGCGTGGCTTCGACATAGTGGCGGCGACGGCCGGTCAGCACCAGGCTCTGGTACTCGATCCCGACCGTGGTTCGTCGGTCAATCCCGCGCTCTACGCCCACCCCCCAGCGCCAGCCGGTCTGCGCACTGGTGAATGTGCGTGACAGATCGACCAGATCCCGCGCGCTATCGAGCATCCCGGCCCAATATTTGGTCTTCCCCGGGGTCACACTCTCCTGCCCGACCGGCATCGAGCTGCGCTCATGCTTGATCTGGCCCTGCGGCCCATAGAGCACCACTTCGAAGTCGTTTTCGCCGAACAACAGCTCAACATCGTCGAATTGGTAACGACCATCGCCGCGATCAGCCTGGAAGGCGCGCAATTCTCCATTGCGATAGAGTTCCGCGTCCCATCCGGCCGGCAAAGTGCCGCGCAGCGTCGTCACGCCAAAGCGCGCGCCGCGATTGAGCGGCTGGTTCGAGATAAATGCGCCGCGGCCATAGGCCGATTGCCCGGTCAAACCGCCGCGAAGCGTCTCGACGTCACCCACGGCAATCTGCGTGGCGTGCAGCGGCCCGAGCAGGTCACCGTCGGGATCGTTACGGAACAGGCGCAGGCGCAGCGAATCCGGCACCGGGCCGTCATTCCCGGCCAGCCGCGCGGTAAAGCTCATCCCCAGTGCCTCACCGGCCGCCAGCGCTTCATAGTTCACGGCCAAGCCGGACTTGTTCGACCATTGGCTTTGGACCTGGACATCGACCGAGGGTGTGCGCCAGGCTTGGTAGGGTGCCTGGGCTTGCGGCAGCTTGGCCAGATCGAACTGCGCCAGATCGGGCGAGCGAAGTCGCGCCGCGCGACTTCTGCGTTCGATCGCTTCGAGAAACGGCAGCTTCTTGTCGGATTCAATCGTCACGACCAGGTTGCCAAGGTCCGATTTGAACCGCACACCCATCCAGGCCGACAAGGCCGAGAGCTCGACGCACCAGCCCTCAGGTGTATCGGTAATCGCGCCTGAGCCGATCCCGCGCGCTCCGTTCACGTTTTGTACCGTATTAGAGTCGCGATCGACCACCAGCCGTTGGTCCTCCGCGAACAACCAACCGGTTGCGCGGCGCGACTTCTTGTCGAGCCGCACCGGCAGGTCGATCGCCTGGATCAGGTCCGCGAAATCGACGCAGACGCCTTTGGGGGTCTGATAGGCGCGCAGGGGTTCACCCAGCTTGTAGGCCCCGCTGTGCAGTTCGAGCAGCAGCTGCTCTTCGGGATCGGGCGTCCACGCCTGGGAATGCGCCGGCGCACCCACCCACATGCCAAAAGCCGCTGCCAGCAGGGCAGCGGCCTTGGCCGTAGGGGTGAAGCGTCGGGTCATGACGTCATTTCATAAAAGAGTGCGTGAGATCAACGGATTAGCGGATCGCAGAGGTCATTTCGGCGATCAGCTGCCCACCGTTCTCGGGCATCTCACGATATTCGATCCGGACCGGACCGGCGGCGAGCTTGGCTTGCTGTTCTGCATTGAGCGGAATTCGCACACTGCGGTGCGCGACTTCGGGATAGACCGCGACGCCGCGCAGGTTGAACAGCGTCTCGCCCCTCGCGCCCTTGCCGATCAACTCGCCATAGACCGAACGGTTGCCGTTACGGTTGACCGTTACGTCGAGAAAGCTTTCCGGGCCCGACTTGACCAGGTGCGGATTGACCAAGGTCGCTCCCGCCTGAAGCTGGCCTTTGCGCACAAATACCGGGATGGTGATGCCATAGACCGGGGTCAGGCGGATCGTCAGCCCGCCCGCCGCTGCCTGCTTCTGCGCTTCTTCCGGGCTGAGCGCCGGGGGAATCGCGCGGAAGCTCATATGCACGCGGTATTCGCCATCGGGTAGCTCGGGGGCCGGTCGGGCCGAAAGCCGGACCGCCTGGGGCTGGCCCGGCAGCAAGGTGATTCGGCGCGGAGCATAGCGGACCATTTCGGCCGCCGCCTTTTCGGTGGCATTGGCTTCGGCATCGGACACGTCGAGGAAATCGCCGTCTTCGGTCATCCGCCGCAGTTCGATCCCGATCCGATAGGTCGCCTCGGTATTGCCGATGTTGCTCAGCACCAGTTCGGCGTTGCCGCCATTGTTGATCACCACCCGCGTGGGTGCGACCAACAGGTCACCCTGGGCCTGTGCGGGAACGGCCAGCAACGGTGCGCTGAGCACGGCGGCAGTCAGGGTCAAACGGCGGAAAAGCTGGATCTGCGACATGTGATTTCCCTGTGAAGGTCACCAAGGAACGCACTGCGCCCTTGGGGTTTACCCCTAACTTCTAGGAAAACAGGGTTAATTTTCAGCTAACCGGCGAGCCGCCGGGCAAGCGAAAGGGCCGCACCCGCGCCTGCGGATGCGGCCCTTGCTGTTCATCCGTCCGTGGACGGGTGTAACTTACTGGTATTCGACCGAAACGTCGAAGGTGCCGCTGTAGACGCCGGCAACCTGAGCGTTCGCCACGGTCAGCGTGCCGCCAACCGAGAAGGTCGACGAACCGGTGGTCGCATCCAGCTGGAAAGCGCCATTCGGGTTGCTGTTCCAGCCCGACAGGCTCATCGTTTCAGTGCCGCCCGAGCGAGTCAGGGTAGCGGCCGAGCTCGGCAGGGTCAGCGCAACCATCGCGCCCTTGCTGCCAACCACGGTGAAAGTGGCGGGAGCGCGGGTGCCGGTCGAAACCAGCGCGCCGGTCTTCGACACCGACGAATCGGCGTTGACGGTGACGGTGCCGCCGGTGTTGGCAGCGATCTGGCCGAAGTCCAGCGCGGTATCGGCGCTCACCGACAGGGTGCTGAGCACTTCAGCGGTGGCAGTCGCGGTCGCGGTGGTCGCGGCGCTGGCGGCAGAAGCAAAAGACAGAGCGCCCAGAGCGGCGCCGACGACAGCAAGACGAAGCGTGTTACGCATGATAATTTGGTCCCTTCCAAGCATTCTCAATCGATGCAGCGCCGTAAAGCGCCACTGGAATGGACGGCTTGCCCCCATTCGCAGGACCCTATGTAGAACCACGGTGTTCAGTCTTTACTGCCCACTATGGTTAACGGAATGGGAGTCCGCGTTAACTTCTGGATAGGGAGATTCCCGGATTTCCGGGCGATTTCAGATCCCGCCGCCGGTCAGGCGCTGGCAGATCAGGTCCAATTGATCGAGCGTGCGGTAACGGATCGTCACCGCGCCTGACCGCGGATCGGCATCGGTATTGATTCGCACGGAAAGACCGAGGAACTCCTCCAGATGGCTCTGAACCGCCGCGATATCGGCGGTCGCGGCCGAATCGCGCTCACCGCGCGCGCGGCGCGGACCGGCGGGTGGTGCGTTCTTGCGCCGCGCAAGCTTTTCCACCTCGCGCACCGAAAGCTGGCGCGCCACGGCCTGTTCGGCCAGTTCTTGCGCCCGCTCCACGCCAACCAGCGCGCGGGCATGGCCCATCGATAGCTTGCCCTGTTCGACCAGTTCGATCACCGGTTCCGGCAGCGCCAACAAGCGCTGGAAATTGGCGACATGGCTGCGGCTCTTGTCGACCATCCTGGCGATCTCGGCCTGGGTCAGCCCTTCATCTTCGGCCAGACGGTGATAGGCGCGGGCCTCTTCGATCGGATTGAGATCCTCGCGCTGCAGGTTCTCGATCAAGGCCAGCGCCATCACTTCGCGTTCGCTCAGATCGCGGATAATGGCAGGAATTTCATGTAGTTGCGCGCGCTGAGCAGCGCGCCAGCGGCGCTCACCAGCAACCAGGCGATATTGCCCCTGCCCTTGTGGAGTGACGATCACCGGCTGAATCACCCCGCGCGCGGCGATCGATGCGGCCAGTTCATCCAGCGCAGCATCGTCAAAATGGCGGCGCGGCTGGCCGGGCAGCGGCACGATATCCGCCACAGGGATCGTCGCCAGACCCGATGTGGGGGAGGCTGCCGGACCGGTGCTGCCACCCGCAGCTTCGTCACGCTGCACCACCAACGGCTCCTCACGCCGCGAATCGCCCAGCAACGCGCCCAGCCCGCGCCCGAGCGCCGGCGGGCGCTTTTTCGTGGTGCCGACGATCTGCGGCACGGAAACACGGAAGACGGGTTCGTCGCTCATGCGGCTTTCTTTCGTTCAGGCAGGCGGGAAATCAGTTCGCGCGCCAGGGCCATATAGGCGCGGCTGCCGGTGCAGGTGTGATCATAGACCAGCGCAGGCAGGCCATGGCTGGGCGCTTCGGACAGGCGGACATTGCGCGGAATAACCGATTCGAACACCAGCGACCCCAGACACGAACGCACGTCATCCGCCACCTGATCGGTCAGGCGGTTGCGCCGGTCGAACATGGTCAGCGCAACGCCAACAATGCCCAGGGCAGGATTGAAACGCTGCTGAACGCGCTCAACCGTCTGGAGCAGCTGGCTCAGCCCTTCGAGCGCGAAGAATTCGCACTGCAAGGGCACCAGCAGCGTATCGGCCGCGCACAGCGCGTTCAACGTGAGCAGCCCCAGCGAAGGCGGGCAATCGATGAAGCACACGTCATAGGCCGCACCTGCCGCGCCGTTCAGGGCATCGCGCAGCCGATCGGTGCGGTTATCGACCGCGACCAGCTCCACTTCGGCGCCAGACAGGTCAACCGTTGCCGGGACCAGATCGAGCCCCGGGATCCGCGTGGGCATGACGCATTCGGCCAGCGGGGCCTGATCGACCAGCAGATCATAGGATGAAGTGGTGCGCTCTGCCGTGCCGACGCCAATCCCGGTCGAAGCATTGCCTTGCGGATCAAGGTCGATCAGAAGCACCCGCCATCCGGTTGCCGCCATGGCCGTGGCGATATTGATCGCCGTGGTGGTTTTGCCCACCCCGCCCTTCTGGTTTGCGATCGCTACGCGAATCACGATTTATGTCCCTTTCCAGGCATTTTTCCAGTCAGCGTGCCGAGAATCACCCCGGCGTCTGAATCGGTAAGCGATTGTTCCACGTAGAACAGGTGCCGCCAACCACTGAGTTCGGACAATTCTTGGGCCGCAGAGCGCCCCTTGGGCAACAGCCAAAGGGTGTCCGCTGTGGAAAATCGTGCGGATAGCTCAAGCAAACGCGGCAATGGCGCGAAGGCCCGTGCAGAAATGGCACGAACAGCCTGCGTTTCCACCTGCTCAAGCCGTGCACCAAGCACCTTCGCTCGGTCCAGCCCCATGGCGATTCGCGCACGTTCCAGCCAGTCGATTCGCCGGGCCCGCGATTCGACCATCAGCACTTCACATTCGGGACGCAGCGCAGCGATCACCAGCCCGGGGAAACCTGCCCCGGTGCCCAGGTCGAGCCAGAGGGAGGATGTTTCACGTGGAACATGGCGCAGCAGCTGCGCCGAATCGGCAACGTGGCGCCGCCAGACTTCAGCGAGGCTCGCGGCCGAAACCAGGTTCTGGACCTGATTCTCCTCGCCCAGCAGGCGAACCAGCAGTTCCAGGCGCTCCCGCGCTTCAGGACCCCATTCTGGCAGGTCTTCCAGCCATCGCAGTGCCGCCGCTTCGTCTGCCAGGATCATCATGCCGCACGCCTGCGGGCATGCACGAGGAGTGCGGCAAGCGCTGCCGGAGTTACGCCAGGCACCCTGCCCGCTGCTGCCAAAGTTGTCGGACGGGCACGGGTCAGACGCTCGACCATTTCCCGCGACAGGCCGGGGATCGCACCATAGGGGAAGTCATCCCCCAGCGGCAAAGCCTCACCCGCACGCAGATCGCGCAGTTCTGCATCCTGTCGGGCCAGATAGGGTGCATAGGCCGCATCCTCGGCCATTTCCTCTTCCAGATCCGGGTCACCGGGCATGACGTCACCCAACCACGGCCCCAGCGCAGCCAGATCGACCCCGCCAAACCGCAGCCAATCCCGCAAGGCCATGCGCCCGGCATCGGGCCGCACCGGCAGCCCTGCCCCGGCCAGTTCCGCGCTGGTCGCCTCGCGATCCAGCCCTTGATCGAGCCGCACCCGGCGCTCCTCGCGCCGCGCAAACCAGCCTGCGCGTTCAGTGCCAATGCAGCCCAATGTAAGGCCCAATGGTGTCAATCGGGTGGTCGCGTTGTTGGCTCGCAGCCGCAAGCGGTACTCCGCGCGGGCGGTGAGCATGCGATAGGGTTCACTGACGCCATGCAGCGTCAGATCATCGATCATCACCGCCATATAGCTGTTGGCCCGGTCCAGCGCCGGACCGGACCGGCCCAGCACGGCGGCAGCCGCCTGCATCCCGGCGACGAGCCCCTGCGCCGCCGCCTCCTCATAGCCGGTGGTGCCATTGATCTGCCCGGCGCAGTAGAGCCCCGGGATCGCGCGCAGTTCAAGCGTGGAACGCAAGGCGCGAGGATCGATATGATCATATTCCACCGCATAGCCCGGCACATCCATCTCGACCCGTTCCAGCCCTTCCATCGTCCGCAGCATGGCCAGCTGAACATCGGCGGGAAGCGAAGTGCTGATCCCGTTGGGATAGACCAGATGGGTGCTGAGTCCCTCCGGCTCCAGAAACACCTGATGCCCGTCACGGTCAGCGAAGCGATGGATCTTATCCTCGATCGACGGGCAGTAACGCGGGCCCGAAGCCCCGATCGCTCCGGTGAACATAGGCGAACGGTGCAAGTTGGCGCGGATGACGTCGTGGCTACGCGGATTGGTGCGGGTAATCGCGCAGAACAACTGAGCTATTATCCTCCCCTGCCCCATCGCCGACATGGTCCAGGGTTCGCTGTCGCTGGGCTGTTCTTCCAGCCGCGCCCAATCAATCGTCCGTCCATCAAGCCGGGGTGGGGTTCCGGTCTTGAGCCGGGCCATCGGCAGGTCCGCATCGCGCAGCTGCGCTGCAAGACGCTGGGCCGAAGCCTCACCGATCCGCCCGCCGACCATCCGCTCCTCACCGCGGAACAGGGTGCCGCCCAGGAATGTCCCGGTGCACAGCACCACGGCGCGCGCGACAATCGCAGTGCCATCCGCCAGCTCGACCCCGCAGGCCTTGCCCCCGTCAAGCCGCAGCGCCGCCGCTTCACCGGCGATCAGGGTAAGGTCACCCTGCTGCCCCAGCTGCTTCTGGACCGAGGCCTTGAACAGCTTGCGATCGGCCTGAACCCGCGGCCCCTGAACGGCACTGCCTTTCGAGCGGTTGAGCATGCGGTAATGGATCGCCGCAGCATCGGCAGCGCGGGCGATGATCCCGTCAAAGGCATCAACCTCGCGCACCAGATGGCCCTTGCCCAGTCCGCCAATCGCCGGATTGCAGCTCATCGCCCCGATTGCCGACAAGTCAAAGCTGACCAGCGCCGCACGCGCACCCATCCGCGCCGCGACCGCCGCCGCCTCGACACCGGCATGGCCGCCGCCGATCACCAGGACATCAAACTGCTGCATGCTGCGCGCCTTAGCGCATTCGTGTTCCACGTGGAACAGGCTTGGTGTGCAAGATTGCAATCGGCGACGTGTTCCACGTGGAACACTCACTTGCCGATGCAGAACCGTCCAAACAGCGTGTCGAGCATGTCTTCGGTGGTGGTTCGCCCCAGCAAGGCGTCAAACGAAAGCCGCGCAAGCCGCAGGCTTTCCGCAACCAGCAAGGGATCGGTGAGGCTGGCGGCATCGGCCAGAGCATCGCGCGCTTCAGTCAGCAGGCGGTGCTGGCGCTGGTTGAGCGCTGCTTCGCCCGGTCGCGGCAATGCGATGCGTGCGGTTGCGATCAGGTCCTCGCGCAGGGCATCCATCCCGGAACCGGTAACGGCGGAGATTCGGTGGCGCGGTTCACGCTTGGCCGGATGATCGGCGCGATCGCTTTGTGCCGCCACTTCCCAGGCATTCTCCGGCCCTTCACCCTCCGGGCCAAGCCACAACACCAGATCTGCCTCGCGAATCGCGCCAGCCGCGCGTTCGATCCCGATGGCTTCGATCGCATCGCCGGTTTCATCACGCAGACCCGCCGTGTCAAAGAACCGGAACGGCACCCCCGCAAGCGAGACCGGGTGAGTCAGCACATCGCGCGTGGTTCCTGCGGTTGGCGCGACGATTGCTGCGTCACTTTCAACCAACGCGTTGAATAGAGTGCTTTTTCCAGCATTTGGTGGTCCTGCCAGTACCACCCGGAACCCGTCGCGCAGAACCTCTGCCCTTGGGCGGCTGAGCCAGGTCTGCAGTTCATCGCCAAATTGCGCGATCCGAGCGATAAAATCGGCCGGAAGCAGCGAAACGTCATCCTCGTCACTGAAATCGAGCACCGCCTCAACCGAGGCTGACAGGTTCAGCAGGCGTTCCCGCCACTGCCCGACTTGCCCAGAGAAACGCCCACCCGCCATGGCCAAAGCCGAAAGGCGCTGCAGCTCGGTCTCGGCGGCCAGCAGGTCAGCCAGACCTTCGGCTTCAGCCAGATCGATCTTGCCATTGGCAAAGGCGCGGCGGGTAAATTCGCCGGGTTGCGCCAGGCGCAGACCAGGCACCCGGCCCAACGCGGCCTCAACCGCGGCGATCACCGCACGGCCGCCATGGCATTGCAATTCTGCCGTATCTTCGCCGGTTTCGGTCTGCGGCCCCGGCAGCCACAGCACCAGGGCTGCGTCGAGCAGTTCCCCGGCCTGATCGCGCAGATTCATCAAGGCGGCACGGCGCGGCGCGGGCAGCCTGCCGGCCAGTGCAAGCAGGGCCGCACCAGCTTGCGGTCCGCTCACGCGAATCACTCCGATCGCAGCCGGGGGTGCGCCGCTCGACAAGGCGAAGATGGTATCACTCATGGCGCATGTGGGACGAGGTCAGTCGTCCTTCTTCTTAGTGCCCCCCGCAAAGGCACTGCTGCTCTCAACGAATTGCTGGAACAGCTTGAGGCCCATCTGGCCCATTGGTGCGATGCCTTTGGCCAGATCCTGCAGCTGGTCGATATTGGCCGCGCCTTTCATGCCCTTGGCAATCGCATCGACATAGAACTGGTTGGCTTTCGACACGTCGGGCAGGCCCAGGAACTGGCGTGCTTCCTCGGGCGTGCAATCGATCTCGACATTGATCTTCATATCGTCCTCCAGGCGGCAGTGTCAGTCTCCCTGCCGCGCAAGCTGGCACAGGGCCTTGGCAAAGTCCACGCCAAGCGCCTAGGGCTGGTGCAAACATCAGTCAGAGGAGGCCCCGCCATGTCCGAACAGGTCCAGATTCCCGCGCTGAACGGCGAAGGCCAGATTCCCGCCTATCTCGCCCGTCCTGCAACTGCGCCCAAGGCCGCGATCATTGTGATTCCGGAAATCTTCGGGGTGAACCCGGGGATCCGCCAGAAGTGCGACAAGTGGGCCGCAGAGGGCTATCTCGCAGTCGCGCCGGACATTTTCTGGCGCTTCGCCCCCGGCGTCGAACTCAACCCCGATGTCGAGGCCGAATTGCAGGAGGCCTTCGGTTATTTCGGCCAGTACGATCCCGACAAGGGCGTCTATGACATCGAAGCAACGATCAAGTGGCTGCGCGCCACGCAGGGCGTCAGCAAGGTCGGCTGCGCGGGTTACTGCCTGGGCGGACGGATGGCCTATTTGGCCGCTGCGCGGACCGATATCGACGCTTCGGTCGGCTATTACGGGGTAATGATCGACCAGATGCTGGGCGAATCGCACGCGATTGCGCGCCCGCTGATGCTCCACATTCCCACCGCCGACCACTTCGTTGGCCCGGAAGCCCAGGCCGCGATTCACGCCGGGCTGGATGACCATCCCAAGGTGACACTGCATGACTATGCCGGGCTGGATCACGGCTTTGCCGCGGAAATGGGCGACCGCCGCGATGAAGCTGGGGCGCAGCTGGCCGATAGCCGGACGGCGGAATTCCTGAAGGCGAACCTCGCCTAAAGGTTATTCATACCGCCCGATTGCCTGGAAAATGCGGCCGATCGCCTCGCGGTCGGCCGCACCGATTTCGGGTCGCCAGATTTCGAACAACAGGATCACGCGTTCCTGGCTGCCGTCGTTCTTCGCCTCGTGGTTGATCGAATCGTCGAACACCAGCGGCACCCCGTCCACCCAGCCGCGCGTCTCGCTACCGACGCGGAACCAGCAGTCGGGCGCGGTCAGGATCGGGATGTGGCAGATCAGCCGGGTGTTGAGCATGCCAGTATGCGGGGCAATGTGCGCACCGGGCAGCAGCCGCGACCAGTGCGCATTGGGTGAGCGGCCCGGAATCTGCGGCAGCGGCACGTGGCTGAGCGCCTCCATCGTTGCAGGGCAGCGCGCGGCATTGTCTTCCACCAGGGCACCGTCGCGCCAGAAGTGGAACGCGGTCCAGTCCTGACTGTCGAGCAGCGGCGTGTTGGGCGCGGGACGGTGCTGCTTGCGGTGGACATAGGGGTCAAACCCCTCGGCCCCCTGCCCCAGCACCGCCGCCAGTTCGGCCTGCATCCGCGGCACCAGCGCCAGCATCGGTTCGAACCAGGGAAACTCCGCCGGATCGTAGAACCGCCTTTGTGGCAGGCCCGGGTAATAGAAAACCGAGGGTTCCTGCAGGTAAAGCTCGCGCTTGCCGGTCAGCAGTTCGATCGCCTCGGTCATGGTCGGGGAAAGGTCTGCGCCGACCTGATCCAGCAGATAGGCCTCAAACGCCTGATTGGAATCGCCCAGATAGCGCGCCGCATGGGCGTGAAGCGCGCTGAGCGCCGGGGGTACTACCCCTTCAATCGCCGCCTGGTTCAGCGCCGTGCGGTAGAAACTGCTCGCCGCGCGGGCATCCCCGGCCTGTTCGCGCAGAAAGGCCTTGAGCAGCAAGGCCCCAACCTCTCGCGGTTTGACCAGCAATTGCTGCTCAATCGCCGCCTCGGCCGCATCCCGATTGCCCAGCGCCAGTTCGGCGTTGGCGAGCGGCACCCAGGCCATATCCGCCGCCGGCGCAGCCGTGGCCGCCGTGCGCAACAGCTCGGCCGCCCGTTCATGATCGCGCGCCTGCAAGGCCTGGATCCCCTGGGCAATCGCCTGACGATAGTCACTGGTCATGGACGCAGGCATAGGGCAGGCTGCAAGGCCAGAGCAAGGAGAGGATCATGGGTGCACAGACGGGCGTAAAGCGGTGGCATGACTATATGACGAGCGGCGCCGATGCCGATCTGCTTGGATCGATGCTGGCCGAAGACGCCGTGTTCCACTCGCCCGTGGTTCACTCGCCGCAAGTGGGCAAGGCCAAGGTCATGCTCTACCTGCTCAGCGCGGCCAAGGTGCTGGGCGGAGACGGCTTTCGTTACGTCCGCGAACTGATTGACGGCAATGACGCGTGCCTTGAATTCGAAGCCGAGATTGACGGCATCCACATCAATGGGATCGACCTGATCCGCTTTGACGATGCCGGATTGATAAAGGATTTCAAAGTGATGGTCCGCCCGGTCAAGGCGGTCAACAAACTGTGGGAAATGATGGCAGCGCAGCTTCAGGCGGCCGGATGAAGTAGCGACGTCACGAAGGCGAGGCGCTGTTCGACCGGAACCAGCGGCAGGTCGGTCACGTCATAGCCAAAGCGCTTCCACGCCGAGGTCACCGCCTCGTCGCTGGCCACGGCCTGCTGCCAGTCCTGAATCCGTTCGGCATCCTGGACATAGATCTCTGCCCAGGCCGGGGCGCGCAGGATCGGTCCGGTGTAGCGCAGCTTGCGGCAGATCCGGTCCACCGCCTTAGGCACGGGCAGGCCCGAAACGTCGAGGAACCCGACCACATCGGGAAAACCGCGATCGAACAGCACCGGGCCCGGCGTGGCCGCATGGCGTTCGAATTCGCGGGCGTGGGCTTCGGCCATGGCCTCGGCAAAGCCCAGCGGATCGGTGTCGCGCAGCGCCATCCCGCCGGGCTGACGCAGCAGTTCCCTGGCAACTTCGGGCGAGGTGCTGATTCCGGCGGCTGCGGCGGCATCAAGCAAAGTGGTCTTACCCGCCCCCGGTGCACCGGTCAGCACGGCGTGCCGGGGCACAGGCCCGTTCAAATGCTGCCCGATCCATCGATCCGCAGACCACCGCCTGCGCTCCATTCAGCTTCAAGCGGCGGTTCCCAGATCGTTTCCATGAAGTCGAACATCTGCCGGTCAACCTCCATGGCAAAAGTCTCGCCGCGCTGCTTGTTGCGGCGGTTGACGCGAAACCAGCGTTCGTCGGCGGGGACGTCAAGGAAATGGACCGCAGCAGTCAGGCCTGCTTCCCCCGCAAAAGTGCGAAACCTCTCGCGGTGTTCCTTGGTAGTAAATCCCAGGTCGAGCACCGCAGGCACACCGCGCGCCGCGGCTTGGCGGACCATCGCCATGATCTGCGCTTCGCAGCGCCCAACCCGCTCGATCGCCCACTGAAACTGGATCGGCTGCGGACTGTCCGCCCAGAACAGCGTGGACATCCACTCATCGATGGAAAAGCGCAGCGCGCCAAGCTCATCGGCGAGCTTGAGCGCATAAGTCGTTTTGCCGGCCCCGGTGCTGCCGACAACCAGGATGATGTCGGCTGCCACGGATACCTCTTACTGGTTCATCGTCGCGAAGAAGTCTTCGTTGGTCTTCGAATCCTTCATCTTGTCGAGCAGGAATTCCATCGCGTCGATGGTGCCCATCTGCATCAGGATGCGGCGCAGGACCCACATCTTGGAAAGCTTGTCCTTGCCCACCAGCAGCTCTTCCTTGCGGGTACCGCTCTTGCCGACGTCGAGCGCCGGGAAGATGCGCTTGTCCGCGACCTTGCGGTCGAGCACGATTTCACTGTTGCCGGTGCCCTTGAACTCTTCAAAGATCACTTCGTCCATGCGGCTGCCGGTATCGATCAGTGCAGTGGCGATGATCGACAGCGAGCCGCCTTCCTCGATGTTGCGGGCCGCGCCGAAGAAGCGCTTGGGGCGCTGCAGGGCGTTGGCATCGACACCGCCGGTCAGCACCTTGCCCGAAGAGGGCACCACGGTGTTGTAGGCGCGGCCAAGGCGGGTGATCGAATCGAGCAGGATCACAACATCACGCTTGTGCTCGACCAGCCGCTTGGCCTTTTCGATCACCATTTCGGCAACCTGCACGTGGCGGGTGGCGGGCTCGTCAAAGGTTGAAGAGATAACCTCGCCCTTCACGCTGCGCTGCATGTCGGTAACTTCTTCCGGGCGTTCATCGACCAGCAGAACCAGCAGGAACACTTCGGGATGGTTGTCGGTAATCGCCTTGGCGATGTTCTGCAGCAGCACGGTCTTGCCGGTACGCGGCGGAGCGACGATCAGCGCGCGCTGGCCCTTGCCCTGGGGTGAAATGATATCGATCACCCGCGCCGACTTGTCCTTGACCGTCGGATCGACCGTATCGAGGTTGAGCCGTTCGTCCGGATAAAGCGGGGTCAGGTTGTCAAAATTGACGCGGTGGCGGACCACGTCGGGATCATCGAAGTTGACGCTGATCAGACGGGTGATCGCGAAATAGCGTTCGCCGTCTTTGGGTGCGCGCACTTCGCCTTCCACCGTGTCACCGGTGCGCAGGCCCCATTTGCGGACCTGGTTCGGGGACACGTAAATATCGTCCGGCCCGGCGAGGTAATTCGCTTCGGGGCTGCGCAGAAAGCCGAAACCGTCGGTCAGCACTTCGATCGTGCCCTGCCCGATGATTTCCTCGCCGTCCTCCGCGAGTTCCTTGAGGATCGCGAACATCAGATCCTGGCGGCGCATCGTCGATGCGGCTTCCACCTCAAGCTCTTCGGCCATTTCGACCAGCTCGGCGGGGGTTTTCTTCTTGAGTTCTTTAAGATGCATTGCGGGTGTGAATCCGTGTGGGAGTGTCAGTCAAATGGCCGGCTGATCGATGGGCTTGGGGAAAGCGGATCATGCCGCGCATTTGGCGCGGTCTTGTGCCGGTGGCGGGGAGATAGGCTTTTGCGGGGCGAAGGTCAATGATTTGGAGAAAAGGAAGGGGGTTCGCGCAGAGACCGCAGAGGAAGCAGAAAGGCGCAGAGGGGTTGCGCTAGCAGCGAAGCTACAACGCTGTACCGACGTTCGGTCAGGCCGCACCGCTGCGGGGAACGGACGTCAGTCGTCGGCCTTTGGATTAGTTTCTATGGTCATCGTCCAGACGCTTACCGCGAACCCTTTCGCCTTCACCTCGACCAAAGCAGCCTTATCTGCCCCAGCTTTGAATGTCGGACCATCGGTCGAGACTTCTCTGCGAAAGCGCCAAGGTGCGTACTGCTGCGGAAGGTTCGCGCCCGTTTCGTCGATAGAGTAAGCCATTGCCCCTCCAGTCCCCGCAAACATATAGATTGTATCCAAGTGCGAGCTCCCATTTGGTTGGGGATTCGTTACACAAGCAGCAAGCAAAATCGTCGCGATCAAGACGCCAAAAATCTCAATCTTTTTATTCATTTCTTGGTGATAACACTCGTTTTGGAGTTCGCAATGGTGTTGTGTCCGGAACTTCCGGCCTACATCACCGCACTAACACCGCTTCAAGCCGACCGAAACGCATTCGTAATAGGATAGCGCCGATCCCGCCCGAAGTTGCGGGTGCCGAGTTTGACCCCCGGGGGGGCCTGACGGCGCTTGTATTCGGCAATGTTGAGCAGACGTTCGATCCGCACCACCACGTCGCGCTCGAAGCCTTCGCTGACCAGTTGATCGACGCTCTTTTCGTGTTCGACCAGCCCGAGCAGGAGAGCGTCGAGCACCGGATAGGCGGGGAGCGAGTCCTCGTCTTTCTGGTCGGGGCGCAGTTCGGCTGATGGGGGGCGGGTGATGATGCCGTCGGGCATGACCGGGCCGTCCGGGCCCAGTCCGATCTTGGGCTTGTGCTGGTTGCGCCATTTGGAAATGGCGAACACGGTCATCTTGTAGGCGTCCTTCAGCGGGTTGTAGCCGCCGGCCATATCGCCATAGATCGTCGCGTAGCCGACGCTCATCTCGCTCTTGTTGCCGGTGGTCAGCAGCATCGGGCCGAACTTGTTGCTGATCGCCATCAGGGTCACGCCGCGGATCCGCGACTGGACGTTTTCCTCGGTAATATCGACATCGCGGTCGGCAAAGGTGCCCTCCAGCATCACGTCGAAAGCCTCGACTGCGGGGGCGATTGGCACTGTGTCATAACGGCAGCCGATCATTTTCGCGCAATCCGTCGCCAGATCGAGGCTGAGCTGGCTGGTGAAGCGGCTGGGCAGCATCACACACCACACACGGTCCGGGCCGAGCGCATCGGCGGCAATCGCGGCGCAGATCGCGCTATCGATCCCGCCGGACAGGCCCAGCACCACGCCCGGGAAGCGGTTGCGGTCGACATAGTCGCGCAGGGCCAGGACCATGGCGCAGTAGATGTCTTCAGGATGATCGGCGAGCGGGGCGATCTGTCCCTTGTCACAGCGCCAGCCGGTGGCCGTGCGGGTCCAGCGGGTGGTCACCTCCTGCTCTTCCCAGTCGGTCATCTGCACGGCCAGCGAACCATCGCCATTGACCACGAAGCTCGCCCCGTCGAACACCAGTTCATCCTGCCCGCCCACACGGTTGAGATAGGCCAGCGGCAGCCCGGTATCGACCGCACGGCGCTTGGCCACGCCATCGATCCGCAGCGTATCCTTGTCGATCTCGTAGGGGCTGCCGTTGATGCAGATCAGCAGTTCAGCCCCGAAATCGGCAAGGTGGCGGCAAACGTCCGGGTGCCAGATGTCTTCACAGATCGGCAGTCCGATCATCACGCCCTTGAACACCACCGGTTCGGGTAAAGGCCCAGCCTGAAACAATCGCACTTCGTCAAAAGTGCCGTAATTGGGCAATTCGTGCTTGAGCCGGATCGCTGCAACCTTGCCGCCATCGAGCAGCGCCACCCCGTTGTGGAGCGCGCCATCGACCACGAAGATCGAGCCGACCAGCATCGCCGGACCGCCATCCGCCGTGGCCAGCGCCAGCGCTTCAAGCTGCTCCGCCGCGCGGGCGACATAGGCTGGCTTGAGCACCAGATCCTCACTGGGATAGCCGACCAGCTGCATTTCCGGGAACACGATCAGGTCCGCCCCGGCACTGCGCGCCCGGTCGCGCGCGGCGAGCATCGCAGCGGCGTTGCCGGCAATGTCGCCAACCGACTGGTTGAGCTGGGCAAGGGTGATCGAAAGGCTGTCGCTCATGGCGCTACCCTAGGCGGGGGGCATGGCGGTGCGCAAGGCTCTGAACAGGATCGGGTTCAGAACGGGCGGACCACCACCATGATCACGATCACCGCCGCGGCCAGCCCCGGCACTTCGTTGACGATCCGCAGCATCTTGCCGCTCCACCGTCGTTCGCCGCGGGCCAGAGCGGTGGCATAACCGGCCAGCCAGACCTGATAGGCCGACAGCGCTAGCACCGCCGCCAGTTTCACGTGGAACCAGCCTTGCCCGAAATAGTTCATCTGCCAGGCAATCGTCAGCCCCAGCAGCCACGCCACCACCATCGAAGGCCACATGATGATCTTCAACAGGCGCTGCTCACGCGACACCCACAGCGCGTTATCAGGCGAATCCGCCGGGCATTCCTGATGATAGACGAACAGCCGGGGCAGCATGAACAGCCCCGCCATCCAGAAAATCACGAAAATGATGTGGCCGGCCTTGAGCCAGAGATAGGTCACGGAAAGCACCCAGTTGACTTGGTCGATCATACCTAGCCCTTTTGCGCTGGCCCGCAAGTGCGGGGTCGATCGCGCAAATCTAGGAAGCGATCGCTACTTTCGCCAGCCCCTGACCAGCGCGAGCAAGGCACTGACGTGCTCGATCGGGGTGGTCTGGCCGATCCCGTGACCCAGGTTGAACACGTGCGGACGGTCCGCAAACGCATCGAGCACCCGCAGCGCCTGCTTCTCCAGCTCGGCTCCGCCCGCCAGCAGCAGCAACGGGTCGAGATTGCCCTGCACCGGCATTCCGGCGGGCAATTCGCGCGCAGCCCAGACCGGGTCGATCGTTTCATCGATCCCGACTGCGTCGACCCTGGTCTCGCGGGCATAGGCGGTCAGTTTCTCGCCCGAACCTTTGGGAAAACCGATCAGCGGCACATCGGGGAAGCGCGCCCGGATCTGGCTGACAATCGCGGCGTTGGGAGCGATCACCCAGCGTTCGTATTCGGCAGGAGCCAAGCTGCCTGCCCAGCTGTCAAACAGCTGCACGGCTTCCGCACCGGCCTGAATCTGTCCGGCCAGATAATCCACGGTCACGGCGACGATGGCATCGATGATCGCCTGGAATGCGGCCGGATCTCGATAGGCCATGGCCCGCGTTTCGTGCTGATCACGGCTGCCCTCACCCGCCACCATATAGGTCGCGACTGTCCACGGGCTTCCGGCAAAGCCCAGCATGGTCTTGCCTGCCGGCAAGGCGGCCCGGACCTGGCGCACGGTTTCATAGATCGGCTCAAGCCGGCTGGGCACCGCGGTCAGGCTGGTCAGCGCATGATCGACCAGCCGCGGTGACAGGTGCGGGCCTTCCCCGGCGAGGAATTCCAGATCCTGACCCATCGCATAGGGCACGATCAGAATGTCGGAAAACAGGATCGCCCCGTCAAACCCGAACCGCCGGATCGGCTGCAAAGTGATCTCAGCCGCAGCCGCGCTGTCATAGACCAAGGGCAGAAATCCGCCCTTTTCCGCCCGCAGAGCGCGGTATTCCGGCAGGTATCGCCCGGCCTGGCGCATCAGCCAGACTGGACGCTCGGCAGTATTCTCTCCGCGCAGGGTACGAAGCAACAATCCGGGCATCGAACGTGGTTCCAATCAAATACAAATAAGATTCTATATAAGGATGTAGATAGTAGTTGGCCTGTGGATAGCGCGAACAGCCGCGCCTTGCCCGATTTGTCCCGGCCTGAACAGGGGGTACGCGCAGGGCCGAATCCCCGTGCCTGCCGGGTCAAGCAAGACTTATCCCACCTATCCCCAGCCTGTGGGAATCGCTTTGCACATGTCCACAAGTGCCCTGCCGGAATCGCGTTAGCGGGCAGGAATCGCCGCCCGAAACTTGTCCCCGGCTTGCTCCCGTGGTTTATGCAGTGATCTGTCCACAGGGATGGCGCATGCCCCGGCTCAACCTTCACCTCCTGTCCGATTCCACCGGCGAAACGCTGGAAACCATCGCCAAGGCCGCTCTGGCGCAGTTCGAAGGTGCCGATGTGGTGCGCCATTTCTGGCCGATGGTCCGTTCGCAGCAGCACCTTGACCGGATCATGGGTGATGTCGCGGCCAACCCGGGGCTGGTGTTCTATACCATGGCCAGCGCCGAGCTGCGGCTCAAGCTCGAAGAACGCTGCGGCGTGCTGGGCCTGCCGGTGGTGGCGGTGCTCGATCATGCGATCGGTGCGCTCGAATCCGCGCTTGGCCAGCATCCGCGCGCGCGGCCCGGCCGCCAGCACGTGATGAATGAGGCCTATTTCGAACGGGTCGATGCGATTCACTATACCATCGCCCACGATGACGGGGTCGCCTGGGAGGACTGGGAGGATGCCGATATCGTCCTCGCCGGCGTATCGCGCACGTCCAAGACCCCGACCAGCATCTACCTTGCCAATCGCGGCTACAAGGTCGCCAATATCCCGATCGTGGTGGAAAGTCCCCCGCCCCCCGCACTGTTCGGGCTCAAGCATCCGATGGTCGTGGGCCTGACCACCGCGCCCGACCGGCTGATCCAGGTCCGCCGCAACCGGTTACTCTCGCTTAATCAGGCGCCCGAGACCGCCTATGTCGATGCTGACCGGGTGGCGCGCGAACTGGCCTATGCCCGGCGGATGTATGCCGACAATGACTGGCCGGTGATCGACGTCACCCGCCGTTCGATCGAAGAGACGGCCGCGGCAGTGATCAATCTCTATAACCAGGCCCGCACCCCCAAGGATTTCGGCGCATTATGACTCTGGTGCTCGCCTCGCAAAGCCAGTCGCGCCGCGACATGCTCGAAGCCGCCGGGATCGCGTTCGAGGCTTGCCCGGCGCGGATCGACGAGCGCGCGCTTGAGGCCGAAATGACGGGTGCCGCCCCGGCCCAGATCGCGCTGGCCCTGGCAGAGGCCAAGGCCTTGGCCATTTCACAAACCCGCCCCGGCGCGCTGGTGCTGGGCAGTGACAGCCTGGTCCAGGTCGGCGCGCGGCGGTTTGACAAGCCCGCCAGTCGCGCAGACGCCGCCGCGCATCTGCAGTTGTTTTCGGGCCAGACCATGGAATTGCACAGCGCTGCCGCCCTGGCGCGTGATGGCGTGGTGTTGTGGCGTCATGGCGAAGTGGCGAAATTGCAGGTCAGACCCCTTTCGCAAGACTTCATCGACAGCTACCTCGCGCGCGAATGGCCCCAGGTAGCGGGCTGTGTCGGGGTGTTCCGGATCGAGGCCTTGGGGGTGCAATTGTTCGACCAAATCGAAGGCAGCCATTTCACAGTGCTGGGCATGCCGCTGCTGGCCGTGCTCGGCGCGCTCAGGGTCCATGGGGATCTGGCCGCATGACCGCGCGCAAGGACCGTCCGCTCCCGCTGCTGGCGGGGCTGATCGGCTGGCCGGTGGCCCAATCGAAATCGCAGAAGATTCACGAATTCTGGCTGCAGCGGCTGGGCATCGACGGGCACTACGTGCGCCTACCGGTCCGGCCTGGCGAAGTGGCGCGCGCTTTTCGTGGAATGGTCGCACTCGGCTTTGCCGGGGTTCAGGCCACCATGCCGCACAAGCGCGCCTGCTATGATCTGGTCGATCACCACACGCCTGCCGCCAAAGCGCTGGGCGCGGTCAATACCGTGATTGTCGAGGAAGACGGCACCCTGACCGGGGAAAACACCGATCTGCCCGGCTTCGTCGAACCGCTCGCGGGGTTGGACCTGTCGGGCGAACGGGTCACCGTGCTCGGCGCGGGCGGAGCAGCAGCGGCGGTGATCGCCGGTCTGGTCAGCCTGGGCGCGCGCGACATTGCCGTGGTCAATCGCACGGCGGAAGGGACCGCGCGGCTGCTCGATGATCTGGCCGCCACCCTGACGTCCTGTCGGGTCGAAGCGCTGGGCTGGGATCAGGCCCAGCAGGCCGTCGATCGCAGCGCGCTGGTCGCCAATGCCAGCTCGTTGGGCATGGAAGGGTTTCCGCCGTTGCCGCTGGCGGTGGATAGCCTGCGCGGCGATGCGATCGTCTATGACATCATTACCCATCCGCACGACACCCCCCTGCTCCGCGCCGCCGCCGCGCGCGGCTTGCGCACCCATGACGGGCTGGAAATGCTGGTCGGCCAGGCGCGCGAGGCGTTTCGCCGGTTCTATGATGCCGAACCGCCGAAGGATGGCGATGCGGACCTGCGCAAGCTGCTGATCGGATGAGCGCGAAACCCTTCATACTTGGTCTGACCGGCTCGATCGGGATGGGCAAAAGCGCGGTTGCGGCGATGCTGCGCGGGCTGGGCGTGCCGGTATTCGATGCCGATGCGGCGGTGCATGAATTGCAGGGACCGGGCGGGGCCTGCATCGAACCGATCGAACGGGCCTTTCCCCGCACGACCGGCCCGCATGGGGTCGATCGCCAGAAACTGGGTGCGGCGGTGTTTGGCAATCCCGAAAAGCTCAAGCTGCTGGAAGCGATCGTCCATCCCGAAGTTGCGGAAATGCGCCGGGCCTTTCTGGCCGATAATGCCAATGCGCCGCTGATCGTATTCGATATTCCGCTGCTCTATGAAAAGACCGGGCAGCACGGGCTGGATGCGGTTGTGGTGGTTTCCGCGCCGGCTGCGATGCAGCGGGAACGGGTCCTGGCCCGCCCCGGGATGACCCCGGAAAAGTTCGAAAAGATCCTCGCGCTGCAAGTGCCGGACGCGGAAAAGCGCGCCCGCGCCGATCATGTCATCGATACCGGGGTCAGTCTGGCCGAAACCCGCCATGCGGTGCAGCGCCTTGTCCATGCGATCACATCGGGCCTGCCGCCAAAATAGCGTCACAAATAGCGCGCTGGCCCCCTTGTCAGCCGCGCCGGACAGGCCCATGTTCGCCGGGTAATGCGTGAGATTATTTTCGATACGGAAACCACCGGGCTCGATCCGCGCAGTGGTGACCGGCTGGTCGAAATCGGCTGTATCGAAATGGTCAACCGGGTCACCACCGGGGAAACCTTTCACTGCTATTTCAACCCTGATCGCGATATGCCTGCCGCTGCTGAAGCGGTGCACGGCCTGTCGGCTGCTTTCCTGTCGGACAAGCCGCGGTTCCATGAACGTGCTGCTGATTTCCTCGATTTCATCGGGGATTCGATGCTGGTGGCGCACAATGCCGGGTTCGATTTCGGGTTCATCAACATGGAACTCGAAGCCTGCGGGCTGGAGCCGGTCAGCAAGACCCGGATGATCGATACGGTGGCCCTGGCCAAAGTGCGTCACCCGGGGGCCAAGCTGTCGCTTGATGCGCTGTGCACCCGATACGGGATCGATCGCAGCCACCGCACCCTGCACGGAGCCTTGCTTGACGCCGAATTGCTGGCGCAGGTCTATGTCGAGCTGACCGGCGGGCGCCAGATCGGCCTCTCGCTCGCGGCTGAATCCTCGCAGATTGTCGCTGCCCCGGTGGAAGCACCGGTGCGGCAGCGCACTTTTCGCCCAGCTCGCCCGCACCGGGCCAGCGAAGCGGAGCTGGCGGCGCATGCCGCGTTTCTGGAATCGGTGAAATCGCCCCTATGGAACGAATGATCCGGTCCCAACGATAACCACAGGAGAAGGTACCGCATGGATATTCGCGTTTCCGGCCATCAGATCGAAACGGGCGAAGCTTTGCAGGTCCACGCACAGGACCGGCTGACCGCGATTGCTGACAAGTATTTCGCCGGTGCCATTTCCAGCCAGGTCACCTTCAACCGCGCGCCCGCCGGGGCCTTTCGCTGCGATATCGTTACCCATGTGATGCAGGGTCTGATCCTGAAAGGCGCGGGAATTGCGCATGATGCCCATGCCGCGCTGGATCAGGCGGCGGAAAAGATCGACAAGCAGCTGCGCCGGTACAAGCGCCGGATCAAGGACCGCCACGAAGAATCGGCCCATGCGCTCAAGACCGAAGAGGCCGCCTACACCGTCTTCGTCGAACCCGATGAAGATGCCGAGGAAGTGACCATCGATGCCCCGGTGGTGATTGCCGAAACCCGGGTCGACGTGCCCGAAGCCACGGTTTCGGACGCCGTCATGATGCTCGATCTGCGCAACACCAACGCGCTGCTGTTCAAAAATGCTGGCACCGGCAAGCACAATATGGTTTACCGCCGCGGAGATGGTTCAATCGGCTGGGTTGAACCTTCCTAGCGCCGGGAGTAAAGGCGCGCACAATTTCCGGGTGAGTGCGGGGGTTTCTGCTGCGGTTCGGTCCGTGGCCCCAGCCCCCTGTTCTCACCCGCCACGCAATTTTCGGAACACAGCGCCCGCCTATGACCGCATTATTCACCTTGTTGCCCGAAGCTGTCGGCACGATTGATGCCGATAGCAAGCAGGCCATCCTCGAACAGCTCGCGAATCGATTCGCGCAGGTTTACGGGCTCGATCCCGTGCTGGTGCTTGAACGGATCGAAGAGCGGGAAAAGCTCGGATCGACCGGGTTCGGCCGCGGGGTTGCGATTCCGCACGCGCGGATCCCCGATTTGGTGCGGCCCGTCGCGGCCTTTTTCCGGCTCGGCTCGGCCGTTGCGTTCGATGCGGCGGATGGAATGCCGGTCGATCTGGTGTTCGGGCTGCTTTCGCCCGAGGGTGCAGGTGCGGCGCATCTTCATGCGCTGGCCGCGATCAGCCGGATGATGCGCGACGATGCGATGCACGCCGCGCTGGCCGAAGCCCCCGGGGCCGAGGCGATCTACGCCCTCCTCGCCAATGTCATTGACCGCGACGCCGCCTGACAGCGCGCCGGTTGGCGCCGAACTGCACTGGCGGGCGCTCGAAGGGCTCTATGCCTCTGCGCCGGTCAATGCGCTGTTCGATTCGGTGCTGGCGATCCAGGGCGAAGGCCGCTCGCGGATCGAATTCACGATCGACCGCAAATTTTACCATGCCGCCGGGGCGGCGCATGGCACGATCTATTTCAAGATGCTCGACGATGCGGCCTTTTATGCCGCCAACACGCTGGTCACCGACAAGTTCCTGCTGACCACCTCGTTCAACCTCCATTTCAGCCGTCCGGTCAAATCGGGCCGGGTTGTGGCCGAAGGGCGGTGGATTTCGGGCCGCCGCCGGGTGCTGGTCGCGGAAAGCCGCCTGGTTGACGCTGACGGCGAGGAAATCGGGCGCGGTACGGGCACTTTCATGCGCAGCCGGATCGCGCTGTCCTCGCTGGCGGGCTATACCCCTCCGGTCATCGGCTGACTCGCTTGGAACCGCGCCTGCCCGCTCACCTCGAGATTAATGCCCTGATCCGCCGGGTCGCGGCCGAGGGCGGGTTTGGCAGCGTGCTGCAAAAGGGTGAACCCGACGCCGGCACAATCCTCGTCGTTTTGACCGAAAGGGGCGGAAATGCGCGGGTTTTTGAACGGATGCCCGACGCCGAAGGGCACCGGAAATGGTCCCTCTCCAAGCTACAAGACCCTGAAAATAAACGTGAAATCGATGAATGGCTGGATCGGCGCGGGGCTCAGGACCCCGATCTGTGGATAGTGGAACTGGATATCGTAGATGGTGAACGGTTCATCGGATTGACAGGTTGAGCAGGTTGACTTTGCTGCGCTGCGGAATCAAGGGGCGGCACTTTCGTTGCGCAGGCGGCGGTTCGGGCAGACAGGCCCGGGACGCAAGCACGCAGACGGGGGGCAGCCGGCAGGATTTCCGGCTTGGGGCATGGGGCTGCAAGGCCGATTGAACCAACCGATCCTGCGCCGGGCGCGTCCACCGCCCAGTTAGAATTAGGCATGAGTAAGCAATTGAACCGGGCCTCGGCGATCGCCGTTGCCGCTACTTTCTTGACAGTACTGATTGGCACCCAAGGGTCCGGTGCCGCTGCGGAGAGCAAGACTCCCGTGGAAATCAAACAGGAACCCGCCCTCCAGATATTCACCCAGCCTGCTGTCCAGCCGCTGCCCGGCGAAAGCGCCGCTCAGCCCGCGCAGGACCAGACTGACAGCGACAGTCCGCCCGCCGCCACGCTTGGTGCGCTGGTTTCGGCCCAGCCGCAGCCAGGCGAACTGTCGCGCGAACTCAATTGCCTGGCCGGGGCAATCTATTTCGAAGCCAAGAGCGAACCGCTGGCCGGTCAGCTCGCGGTGGGCCGCGTGATCGTTGCCCGCTCGAAATCGGGCCGCTTCCCCAACTCCTACTGCGGCGTGGTGTTCCAGCCCTCGCAGTTCTCGTTCGTGCGCGGCGGCGGCTTTCCGGCGATTGCCCGCAAGTCGGCGCAGTGGAAGAACGCGGTCGCTCTGGCCCAGATCGCCCACGAAGGCACCTGGCGCAGCCCGGTCGAAGGCGCGCTCTATTTCCACGCCACCAGCGTGAGCCCCGGATGGCGCATGAAGCGCCTCGGGCGGGTAGAGAACCACGTGTTCTATCGTTGATGTGGGAACAGGGCCGGATTTTCCGGCCCTTTCCTTGTCATGACTGGCTTGTCCATCTGAGCCGAGCTCGCCGCAGTGCGTGAATCGGTTGATTCACGCGGAGCCACGGAGACAGGGAGAAGAGGGGGGAGATCACGAGCGGCTCCCGCTCCCTTTCTCCGCGTCTCCGCGTGATGAATCTACCGCCGCAGCTGCACCCAGACCGGCGCGTGATCGCTGGCCTTTTCGCGCCCCCGATGTTCCTTGTCGACGCCGCAGGCCTCCAGCCGGTCGGCCAGTTCCGGGCTGAGCAGGGCATGGTCGATCCGGAAGCCGTGATCGCGCTGCCAGGCCCCGGCCTGATAGTCCCAATAGGTCCAGACCCCGCCCTGCGGATTGTGGGTGGCCAGCGCGTCGGTCCAGCCCTGGTTGAGCAGGCGCAGATAGGCGTTGCGCGATTCGGGCTGCATCAGGGCATCTTCGGCCATCGCCTTGGGCGCCCAGATGTCGCGGTCGGTCGGGATCACGTTGAAATCACCGGTGACGATGGCCGGCACTTCCTCGGCCAGGATCGCGGCCATGCGCGCGCGCAGCCGTTCCATCCAGGCGAGCTTGTAATCGAACTTGGGCCCCGGCCGGGGGTTGCCATTGGGCAGGTAGATGTTGACCACCCGCACCCCGAACACTTCGGCTTCAAGATAGCGCGATTGCTCATCCTCCGGATCGCCCGGCAGCCCCCGCTGCACTTCCACCGGCTGGGCCCCGTCGGCCAGGATCGCAACGCCGTTGAAGCTTTTCTGCCCGTGCCATAGCGCGTGATAGCCCAGCTTCTCGAACTCATCCGCCGGAAAGCCTTCGTCCTGCGTCTTGATTTCCTGCAGGCAGGCGATCGCCGGGCGAGTCTCTTCCAGCCATTCCAGCAAACGCGGCAGGCGGGCCTTGATCCCGTTGATGTTGAAGGTCGAAATCCGCATCAGATGGCGAAAGATGATCCGCAGCCGCAGCCCGAAGCCGCCTGGGGATTTTCCACCTTGAATGCCGCCCCGCCGAGCGATTCGACATAATCGACCACGCTGCCCGCCACCAGATCAAGGCTGACCGGATCGACCACCAAGGTCACCCCGTCGGTCTGCACCGCCAGATCATCGGCATCGGCGGCATCGGCCAGGCCGAATTTGTACTGAAAACCTGAACAACCGCCGCCTTCGACCGAAAGCCGCAGGATTGCCGGTTTGCCCTGCTTGGCCGCAATCGCCGCCACACGCGCGGCGGCCGACGGGCTCAAGCTCATTGTCTGGATGTCCATGGGTGTGATGTAGGCGCTGTGCGGCGGCGGAACAAGTTCACGCGCTCTGGATATAACTGCGCATCGCCTCGGCCTCGCTTTCGATCCGGTCGATCCGGTATTTCACCAGATCGCCGATCGAGACAAACCCCCGCACCGTGCCGCCATGCAGCACCGGCAGGTGGCGGATGCGGCGGCGGGTCATCAGGCCCAGCGCGTCCATCACATCGGTTGCGGGATCGACCGTGATTGCCGGGGCGGTCATCACGTCCCCGACGGTCTTGTCGAGCATCGCCGGGCCATGCGCGGCGAGCTGATAGACCACGTCGCGTTCGGAAAAGATCCCGGCGATTGCCCCGTCGCGATAGACCGGCAGGGCGCCGATCCGGCGTTCAGCCAGCAGAGCGACCGCTTCACGCACAGAGGCGCTGGCATCGCAGCTGACGATTTCGGGGTTCTGGCCTTCGATCAGGCGCGCAATTGTCATCACCGCTCTCCCGCATCGTTATGATGCGCGAAGATGTCACGATTCGCCGCGCTTGGCGAGTCCGGGCTTATGCGGGCGTTTCGGGGTAGAGCCGGAACTCTTCGACCGGTGTGCCGCCGACCAGATGTTCCTGGATGATCCGTTCGAGCACGCCTTGTGTGCAGGAATGATACCAGACCCCCTCGGGATAGACCACGGCGACCGGCCCGGCAGCGCAGATCTTCAGGCAATCAGCCTTGGTGCGGGCAATCCCGCCATCGCGGTCCAGCTTCAGTTCCTTGAGCCGCCGTTTGAGGAATTTCCAGGCCGGCGCGCCGACTTCGGCCGAACAGCATTCGCCCTTTTGCGCTTCGGCGCAGAGGAAGATGTGGCGGCGGATTGCGTCACCCCCGCAGGTTTCCAGCGCGGCGCGGGCGCGGGCCAGTTCGGCGGGATCGGCGCTCATGCCCGCAAGATCCATTGTTCCAGCGTGGTGCGAAAGGCATCGGGCAGCGGGGCCGGACGGTCATCGCGGATGCAGACCAGGGTGGAGCGGGCAAAGGCGACCAGCTTGCCCTGCTGGATCAGAATCTGCACCACCGTCCAGCTGCTGCGCCCCAGTGCCTCAACCCCGCAGTGCACCGTGATCGGCACAGGGAAATGCCCTTCGGCCAGATAGGCAATTTCCGTGCTGGCGACCATCGCGCGGTGGCCGACCATGCCTTCCCTGAACCCGCTGCCGTGGTTGAACCGCACCCGCCCATCCTCGAACATCGCGGCCAGCGCGACGTTGTTGAGGTGGTTGTTGGGATCCATATCCGCAAAGCGGGTCGAGATCTCATGCACGAAAGGATAGCGCGCGGCGTTCAGCAGCTGGGAATCGGGTTTGGCCATGGGCGGGCTATTGGCCCTTCTTCAGCCAGCGGTCCAGCCAGCCCAGCACGGTCTGGTGCCACTGCTTGGAATTCTTCGGCTTGAGCACCCAGTGGTTCTCATCCGGAAAGACCAGCAATTCGCTGGGGATTCCGCGCCGCTGCAAGGCGGTGAATGTGGCCAGTCCTTGCGTGTAGGGAATGCGGAAGTCCTTCTCGCTGGTGATTACCAGCATCGGGCTCTGCCATTTGGCGACATGGTTCACCGGGTTCCACTTCTCGAACTCTTCGGGCGCTTCGTAATAGGGATGGCCGCCGTGTTCCCATTCGTCGAACCACAGTTCCTCGGTTTCATAGGCCATGGCGCGGGCATCGAATACGCCGTCGTGCTGGACTAGACATTTGAACCGGTCGGGCCATTTGCCCGCGATCCAGTTCATCATGTAGCCGCCATAGCTGGCTCCCAGCGCGCAGGCATTGCCGCCGTCGAGCTGCGCATCCCTGGCCAGCGCCGCTGCCAGACCCTTTTGCAGGTCTTCCAGCGGCTTGCCGCCCCAGTCCTTGTTGATGGCATCGGTAAAGGCCTGGCCGTAACCGGTGGAGCCATGGAAATCGACCGAGACCACCGCGTAGCCCTGGCTGGCGAACAGCTTCGGGTTCCAGCGGAATGACCAGGCATCGTTGAAACTGCCCTGCGGTCCGCCGTGGACGAACAGCAGCACCGGCAGCTTGCCGCCGGCACCCGCTGGTTTGTGGATCTGCCCCCAGACGGTATCGCCCTGCGCCCCGGCAAAGCTGAAGCGTGTAGTCGTAACCGGAGTGAGCGCGCCAAGCTGGGCATCATTGGCCTGGCTAAGCTGCACACCGGGTTTGCCCTTGGCCGCCAGAAAGACTTCAGCCGGTCCGGCGGCGCTATCGCGGGTGTAGAGCAGGCGCCCATCCTTCAGCACGCTGACATTGCCGATATGGCCCTCGGTCTTGCCCTTGGGCACCAGCTTCAGGCGTTCTGGTTTGCCGGTGGCCAGATCAATCCGGAACAGCGGGTTGTCCAGCACATCCTCGGCGGTCACCAGCAGTGCCTTTGAATCCGGGGTCCAGGCGATCGAGCCGACCGAACGGTCCCAGTCCTGCGTCAGCGCGCGCTTTTCTCCGGTCTTGAGGTTGAGCAGGGTCAGCACCAGCCGGTCAGCTTCGTAACCCGGCCGTGCCATCGCGGCATATGCCAGCCATTTCCCGTCGGGGGAGGGCGCTGGCAGGGTATCGCTCGCACGGTTCTCGTGAGTCAGCACAAAGGGTGCCTCCCCATCAAGTTCGCTGAACCACAAATTGGTATCGGTGGAGGTCGGCTCGTTGCGGTCAGCCTGCCGGGCAGTGAAATACACCTTTTGCGAATCCGCCGCCCAGGCCAGTTCCTCGGCCCCACCCATCGGCTTTGTCGGGGTATCGCCGGTCAGCGTGCCCGCCGGCCCATCCAGCGCCACGGCGTCACCAGCCACCTTGCCGTCAGCACCCAGCGTCAGGGCAAAGGCGCGGCTGTAGTTGCCGGGGGTTTCCCACGCATCCCAGTGGCGGACAAAGCCCGCACCGTCCTTGTAATGCCGCCCGCTGCCAGGGCCAGGCTGGCTGGTATCGCCGCTATGCTCGCAGCCCAGCGTGGGGCAATCGCGCGCGACATCGCCCCAGACCAGCACGCGCTGGCCATTGGGCGAGAGCAGGAACCCGGCGACGTCAGTCTTGAACTGGCTGGCCTGGACCGGCTGTGCTCCCGGGGTGGTCAGATCGAGCAGCCACAGCTGGTCGCTGCCGGACTTGCCCGAGAGGAAATAGAGCCGCTTGCCATCCGGCGAAAAGGCGGGGCTGTTCTCCCCCGCATCGGGCAGATCGGCGATCCGTTCAGCCGTGCCGCCCTTGGCGGGCACGCGCCACAGCCCGGCAGTGCGCTTGTAGCTGGCGGGATCGGTATCGGTCTGCTGCCAGACCACCCATTTGCCATCGGGCGAGGCGACCGGCGCGGCGACCCGCTTGAGGGTCAGCAGGTCTTCGATCGACATGGTGCGCGCGGTCTGCGCGGCAGCGGGGGCGGCGGACAGGACAAAGGCGAGCGCGCCGAGCGCGGTGGTGATTTGCTTCATGGCAGCAAGGGTAGCGCCAAGCCCCCGTGCTGGAAAGGCTTCAGCCCTTCTTGCCGACGATCCGCGAGATTTCCGCCGCGACCATGCGTTCGACCAGCGGCGGCAGGTTCTTGTCGAGCCATTCGGCCAGCGCCGGACGCAGCAGTTCGCGCGCCAGTCCTTCAAGCGAGGTTTCGCCCGAACGGACGATCTGCGGGCGGGCCGAAGGTTCGGCCAGCATGGCCAGCGCGGCCAGCGATTCGCGCATCGAGCTGGCGGCATCGCTGGTCAGCAGCGGGGCTTCGGCCATATCGTCGTGATCTTCGATCAGCACGGCTTCGGCATCGAGTTCGAGCACTTCGTCCGCGTCATCGGCTTCGTCAGCCACGGCCATGCCGCGATCTTCGCGTTCGCGCCGCACTTCGGCCGCGCCGACGCGGTTGTCGCGCGCGATCACCTTTTTGATCGATTCAAGGATTTCCTCAACCGACGGTTCACCGGCCTGACGCATCGCCCACATACCCCCGCGCTGTCCCCCGGTGGGACAGAATCACTGACCCGGTACTGAACCGTCCTGCGGCTTGGTGTCAACGGTGCGCGTGGCCTGGGCCTGGGGCGCGGGATCGTTGGCCCAATCGAACACGTTGTCCTTCACGTGGTCATAGTTGACCACCGGATCGTACAGCGCCCCGCCATCCAGCCCCAAATCGCGGGCCTCGGCCTTGCCCATCGCGGACAGCAGGTTGAACCCGGCGACATAGGCGTTGCGCTTGGCCGTTTCGAGCTGGACCTGCGCGTTGAGCAGTTCCTGCTGGGCGTTGAGGATGTCGAGAATCGTGCGGTTGCCAACGGTGTTTTCGGCGCGCACCCCTTCAAGGCTGAGCGTTGCGGCATCGACTGCGGATTGGGTCGCCGCGATGATCTCGCTGGTCGCGCGCCAGCTGGCATAGGCCGAGCGGACCCCGGCAATGACCTGGCGCTCAACTCCGATTTCCTGCTCCAGCGTCGCGCTCTCGCGCGCTTCGGCCTGGCGCTTTTGCGCGGCGGGCAGGCCGCCCTGGAACAGCGGAATCGTCGCGCGGACCCCGGCGGTGGCGCTGGTGAAGCCCTGCTTGGTGAGCGATGCGGCCGGGCCGCCATTGGTGCCCATGTAATCGGTATAGCCGCCGCTGGTGAACACGCTGACCTTGGGAAGACGTCCAGCCCCGGACACATCGCTGTCAAAGCCCGCGGCCTTGCTGCGCTGGCGGGCGGCGATCAGGTCCGGGTTGCTGTCCAGCGCGGTCTGCACCGCATCCTCGACGCTGGCGGGCAGGCCGGGCAGCGGCGGCGGGGCCTGCAGATCGACCGGCTCCTTGCCGACGACCTGGATATAGCGTTCGCGCGTCGCGGTCAGGTTCGCTTCGGCGCTGCGGGTCTGGCCCTGCGCCAGCGACAGGCGCGCCTGCGATTGGGCCACGTCGGTGCGGGTCAGATCGCCGATTTCGAAGCGGTCACGGGTCGCTTGCAGATTGACCTTGAGCACATCGACCTGGTTGCGGTTGAGCGCGACCACCCGCTGGCCCAGCAGCACGTCCATATAGGCGGCGACCGTCTGGCTGAACACGCCGCTTTCGGCCGAGCGCAAGTCAGCCCGTCCGGCTTCGACGCGGGTCTTGGCGGCGCGGATCGAATTCTTGATCGCCCCGCCGGCATACAGCGGCAGGCCCAGCGTGGCCGTGGCATCGAGCGAGCGATCGGGCGCACCGACACTGGGCGTCGCCAGCTTGGCGAATTCGGTGAAAGTCGCCGTCCCGCTCAGCGAAGGGAGCGCGGCCGACTTGGCAATCGGCACCCCGGCATCAACCGCGCGCTGCTGCGCCCGGGCGCCTTCCAGCGTCGGGTTGGTGTTATAGGCCAGGGTCAGCGCGCCGCGCAGATCGTCGGCCAGCGCCGGGGCTGCGGCCAGGGCGATCCCGGCCAGCAAGATAAAGCGACCCTTGCGCACCATGTTCAGAAGCTCCAGCGTTTCGGCGCGGCGAATGCGGCCAGCACCGGAATACCCACATCGGCCAGCGGCAACAGCGCGACCGATCCGGCCACCTTGCGTCCGGTGGCGAGCCGGGTCACCCCGCGATCGGCGAGGCCGGTAACGATCCGCCCGCCATCGTCGAGCGCCGCGGCCAGCCCGTCGGGCAGATGTTCGATCGCGCCGTCGATCAGCACCAGGCTGTAGCCGCCCTGACCGGCATAGGCCGCGCCTTCGGCGGCGGAGACCACATCGATCGATCCGGCCCGGCCCGCCAGCAGCGCGCCAAGATAGCCGCTGCCGCCGCTGACCAGCAGCACCCGGTCAGCCGCCTGCGGCGCGGCTTCGGACAGGATCAGGCCATAGACCAGCGGCGCGGCCAGCGCCCGGCCTTCGCCCAGCGGGATCGCCCGGTCGATATAGGCGTGGGCGCGTGCATCGGCGGGGACATGGTCTTCGCGCGGGACGCGGGCCATCGCGTTCAGCACCCAATCCGAATTGACGCCGCTGACGCGCAGCTGGCTGTCGATCATGGCGCGGCGCGCCTTGGCAAAATCAATCGTGGCTTCGGCAACAGCAGTCATGTTTCAACCCTTTGGCCGCACTGTATTGCACAGTTAATACAGCAGCGCAATCGCCTGCCTTCTAGGCGAAGCAATTGCGCTCGCCAAGCGCTTTGACGGGGGAAAATGGCGGGCCTATGGGGACCGGGAAACCCCACGGTGCCCAAGGAGCTTGTCATGGCCGAAATGGTGACGATCCGCGAACAGGACCTGATCGACAGTGTGGCCGATGCGCTGCAGTTCATCAGCTATTACCACCCGATGGACTACATCCGCGCGCTGGGCGAAGCCTACAAGGCAGAGCAAGGCCCGGCGGCCAAGGATGCGATTGCCCAGATCCTCACCAACAGCCGGATGTGCGCCGAAGGGCACCGTCCGATCTGCCAGGACACGGGCATCGTCAACGTGTTCGTCGAATGGGGCCAGAACTGCCGGCTCGAATCGGACCGTTCGATGCAGGATGTGGTCGATGAAGGGGTGCGCCGGGCCTATAACCACCCGGACAACAAGCTGCGCGCCTCGGTGCTGGCGGACCCCGCCTTTACCCGCCGCAACACCCGCGACAACACCCCTTGCGTGCTCCACGTCACCATGGTGCCGGGCAGCAAGGTCTCGGTCGATGTCGCGGCCAAGGGCGGCGGGAGCGAGAACAAGAGCAAGTTCAAGATGATGAACCCCAGCGACAACATCGTCGACTGGGTGGTCGAAATGCTTCCACAGATGGGTGCAGGCTGGTGCCCGCCGGGGATGCTGGGGATCGGCATCGGCGGCACGGCGGAACATTGCATGCTGCTGGCCAAGCAGGCGCTGATGGAACCGATCGACATGGCCCAGCTCAAGCTGCGCGGGCCCCAGACCGATATCGAGGCGATGCGGATCGAAATCTTCGACAAGGTCAACGCACTGGGCATCGGCGCGCAGGGGCTGGGCGGGCTTTCGACCATTCTTGACGTCAAGATCCTTGATGCGCCGTGCCACGCCGCAGGCAAGCCGGTGGCGATGATCCCCAACTGCGCCGCAACCCGCCACGCGCACTTCACGCTTGATGGATCGGGCCCGACTTTCCTTGAAACCCCCAAGCTGGATCAGTGGCCCGATGTCCACTGGACCCCGGACAAGGCGGCGAAGAAAGTCAATCTCGACACGCTGACGGCTGAGGAAGTGCGCGGCTGGAAGCAGGGCGACCGGCTGCTGCTCAATGGCAAGATGCTGACCGGCCGCGATGCCGCGCACAAGCGGATCAAGGACATGCTGGCCAAGGGCGAGGCCCTGCCGGTCGAATTCAAGGGCCGCGCGATCTATTATGTCGGCCCGGTCGATCCGGTGATGGGCGAAGTGGTCGGCCCGGCTGGCCCGACCACCGCGACCCGGATGGACAGTTTCACCGACATGATGTGCGAGCTGGGCCTCCTGACCATGATCGGCAAGGCCGAACGCGGCCAGGGCGCGACCGAAGTCATCGCCCGGCACAAGGTGGCCTACCTGATGGCCGTCGGCGGCGCGGCCTACCTCGTCGCGCGGGCGATTCGCGAGGCCAAGGTGGTGGCCTTCGCGGATCTGGGCATGGAAGCGATCTATGAATTCACGGTCGAGGACATGCCGGTGACCGTGGCGGTCGATTCGGAGGGCAACAATGTCCACCAGCTCGCCCCGCTGGTGTGGAAGGACAAGATCGCCAAGGAGCATTTGCTGGGGTGATCATCCTCCCCCGCTGGGGGAGGTGGCTCGCGCCGCGAGACGGAAGAGGCGCAGAGAGGTAGCGCATACGGCGAAGCCGCTGTTCTTCTCCAGCATCGCGTCAAACGGATGGTCGAAAGCGTAATCAGCGCCTGCGGCGCGGAGAGGAGTGGCCGAGCCGGAGGTTCCCACAGTTACTCCTACGAGCCTGCGTCAATCAGCACTCACTAGTCCCTCCCGAAACGGGAGGGGTCATTTGCGGTTGATGCAGGTTGGTTTCAGGCCTTCGCTCTTCTGGCTCCACTCGACCAACGCGCGAGTCCTTTCGACCAAGCCGCTGGCCTTGGCGGGGCAAAGCGCGGTAACCTTGCCGCTGAATGGATCCTTCCGCCGCCTTGCCCCGCGTGCCGCTGCGCACTGTGCTCGCCTCGATTGTGGCGCTGTGGCTGACCTATTTCGTGCTCGCCACGCTGCGCGGCTGGCTGGTCGGGCTCGAACTGCTCGATGCGCTGCTGTGGCGGCGGATGCTGGTGATCCTGGCTTCGATGGCGGTTACCCTGGCGCTCTGGCCGCTGCTGCGGCTGCTCGATCCGCGGCCGGTGCGGCACAAGATCGTGGCGGTGCTGCTGATGACCCTGCCTGCCTCGCTGCTGCTGGCGGCAATCAACCAGTGGGTGTTTGCCTCGATCGAAAGCCAGGTGGTGGCCAAGATCGGCGAACGCGAAGGGCTGAGCGTGCGCAGCGATGAAAGCGGCAACCTGCTGGTCGATCCGCTTGACCGCAAGGAAGTGCTGGCCCCGTCCGCCCCGGTGCCCCCTGCGGGAGTGGAGCCAACCGACCCGGCGACGCCGGCGATCACCATCGATGCCCAGACGGTGGAGGACAACCGCTGGCGCCAGTTGACCGATGTGGCGCTGGGTCGCTATTTCCTGCTGATCGCCTGGGCGGCGCTCTATTTCGCGCTCGCCAACGCCGAACACGCCCGCGCTGCCGAACGCCGCGAGGGCGAATTCCGCCGCGCCGCCAAGGCGGCAGAGCTGCGCAGCCTGCGCTATCAGGTCAATCCGCATTTCCTGTTCAACACGCTCAATTCGCTGTCCGCGCTGGTCATCACCGGCAAGGCCGAAGCGGCCGAACAGATGATCCAGACGCTTTCCACGTTCTATCGCCGCAGCCTGGCCGAAGATCCGACCGGCGATGTTGCGCTGGAACAGGAAGTGGCGCTGCAACGGCTCTATCTGGAGATCGAGGCGCTACGCTTTCCCGATCGGCTGGTGACCCGCTTTGCCGTGGCCGAAGGGCTGGGCGATGCCCGCGTGCCGGGGATGATCCTGCAGCCGCTGATCGAAAATTCGGTCAAATACGGGGTCTCTTCCACTAACCGCGCGGTCACGGTGACGATGTCCGCGCGTGAGGAATACGGGCGGCTGGTGCTGGAAGTGAGCGACGATGCCCCGGCCACGCGCAAGGGCCCTTCGGACGGGTTCGGGATCGGCCTCGCCAATGTCCGCGATCGGCTCGCCGCGCGGTTTGGCGATGCCGCGCAACTCGCTTCGGGACCGATCGAGGGCGGCGGCTGGCGCACTTTGCTGCGGCTGCCGCTGGAACGCCATGCCGGATAATGTGCTGCGCACCCTGATCGTCGATGACGAGCCGCTGGCGATCGAGCGGATGCAGGTGATCTGCGCCGCCTTGCCGCAGCTTGCGGTGATCGGCACGGCGATGGATGGCAAGGCGGCGCTGGCGGCGATCGACGCGCAGGGCCCCGATCTGGTCCTGCTCGACATGACCATGCCCGAACTCGATGGCATTTCGGTTGCCCGCACCCTGGCCCGTGCGGCTCAGGCCCCGGCGGTGATCTTTGTCACCGCGCATGACAATTTCGCGGTTGAGGCCTTCGATCTCGATGCGGTGGACTATGTGCTGAAGCCGGTCACGTCGCAGCGGCTGGAACGTGCTGTCGCCCGCGCGGTGGCGCGGCGCGGCGAACGCGCAGCGGGCGGGGGGGACTGGCTCAGCGAATTCTGGGTGCCCTACCGCTCCGAACTGCTGCGGATTGCCGCCGCCGATGTTGACCGGATCGATGCCGAGCGGGACTATGTCCGCCTGCACGTGGGTGAGCGCAGCTATCTGCTGCTCCAGACCGTTTCCGGGCTGGAAGCGCGGCTTGATCCGGACCGCTTCATCCGTCTGCACCGCTCCACCATCCTGCGGCGCGACCGGATCGCCGGGCTGCGCCACGATGGTCTGGGGGTGTGGTCGGCGGAACTGGATGATGGCACCACGGTGCGGATCGGGCGGACCTATCTGGCGCGGGCCAAGGCGATGGCCGGCCGGTAAGCGCGCGATTTTCCTACATGGTGACGATCTGATACAGCGATTCGGCAGTTTGAATCGGCTCTTTGAAATCGTTAAACCGCCTGCGATCAGGCCCAGCCAACCGTGCGAAACCGGCCCGTTTCGCGTGCAATCTTCCGTTTTTCGCGAATCTGTCACCTTTTGCCCTGGTTCGCACTTACAACGTTCTGAAATCAATTGATAAATTGTCCATCCTGCAGGGTGACAGGGGTGTAACCTTTTGTCACCTTGTGTCCGCCCCGTCACCCTGCCTCAAACCGGATGTGACGCTGCAAGGAGGGGCGCGCCGGTGGCGCTTTCGCGCAAGTGGAACATGCTCTAGGAGAGGCCCATGGCGCTGTTTTTCGTCCTCATGTTCGGCATGGCCAACTTTACCCTGCACCGCGCCGTGCTGGAACGCGGGGCTGGCTTGCTGGGCCGCGCGCCGTGGTTCCAGCTCTTGGGCGGGAAGTTCAGCCTGACGCTGGAATTCGCGATGTTGCTGGGGGCCGCGCTGATGGCGGGGCAGGGGTCAAGCGGCTGGGCGGCGTTCTATGTGATCTACAGCATGGTCAATGCTGCGTCGGCCTGGTTGATCCTGACCGGACGGCTGTAACCATGGCCCCGGCCGCTCTGATCTATCACGTCAGCGATCTGCATTTCGGTTATGAAGACCGGGATGCGCTCGACTGGTTTGCCGCGGAAGTGGCGCGGGAACGGCCCGCGCTGGTGATCTGCACCGGCGATCTGACCATGCGCGGTTCGGCGCGGGAATTTGCCGCGGCGCATGACTGGCTGGCCGCGCTGGCCGCGCCGGTGGTGCTGACCCCCGGCAATCACGATGTGCCCTATTACCACCACCTGCTGCGCCGCCTGACTCGCCCCTATGATCGCTACCACGCGCTGGAGGCCGGCCTGCCGCACATGCCGCTGCCCGATGGCGTGGCGGTGGTTCCGCTCAAGACCGTGGCCCGCGCGCAGTTCCGGCTCAACTGGTCCAAGGGCCGGGTCAGTGCCGGGGATCTGGACCACGCTTTGCAGGGGCTGGCGCATCAGGCCGCAAAGCCGCTGCGGCTGGTGGCGGGGCACCACCCGCTGGTCGATGCCGATACCGAATCGAGCGGATCGACCCGGGGCGGCAAGGCCGCGCTCGCCGCGCTGGCGCGGGCCGGGGCGCAAGTGGTGCTGTCGGGCCACGTCCACGATCCGTTCGATATGGTGCTCGAACTGGATGGTCAGCCGATCCGCCTGATCGGCGCAGGCACGCTTTCGCGGCGGCTGCGGGTTTCGGCGCCCAGTTTCAACCGGCTGGTTTGGAACGAAGCAGGCGCCGGGCTGACGGCGGAGCCGCGCTACTTCAGCTGAGCTTGCGTGCGCGGACCCGGGCTTCGACCGAATGGAGCACGGCCAGCAGATCCTCGCGGCTGACATCCAGCACTTCGTCCCATTGCTCCAGCACGGCATCGAGATCGGCATCGTCGATATGGCCCGACCAGGCCGGGATCGCCGGAACCGGCGCGGCCCGGTGCGGATAGGAATGGCCGGTGATCCGGTGCCAGATCAGCCCGCAAACGATCAGCACCAGCACGTTGGGCAAGACCGGAAAGACCAGGAACCTCCAGCCCAGCCCGGCCACGGCCGGACTGGCCAGCGCCGCCAGCACGGCGGTGCCCCCGGCCGGAGCGTGCAGGCAGCGCGCCAGGCTCATCAGCGCGATCGCCAGACCCACGGCCAGCGCGGCGGCCAGCGCAGGCAGGGGCACGATAGCGTGGCAGGCCAGCCCGACCGCGGCGGCGATCAGGTGCCCGCCCGCCACGGGCCAGGGCTGCGACAGCGGGCTCGCCGGAAGCACGAAGACCAGCACGGCCGAGGCCCCCATCGGCGCGATCAGCCAGGGCAGGTCCGGCGCAGTGCCCAGCGCGGCCTGGCTGATCCAGCCGGTCAGCAGGATCGCCAGCCCGGCCCCAAGCGCGCCCGGCAGCCAGCCGATCTTCCCGATGGCAGGCATCAGGCCCGGGGTGGCGGCAGAGTGCGGTGTGGTCATGCGGTCTCCCACGAAAAAGGGGCCGACCTTGCGGCCAGCCCCTGAATCCAGCAAGCAGAGCTGCTTAGCGCTTCGAGAACTGGAAGCTCTTGCGCGCCTTGGCCCGGCCATACTTCTTGCGTTCGACCGCACGGCTATCGCGGGTCAGGAACCCGGCAGCCTTGACGACGCCGCGCAGGACCGGTTCATACTTGGTCAGCGCCTGCGAGATACCGTGCTTCACGGCACCCGCCTGGCCCGACAGACCGCCGCCCTTGACGGTGGCGATCACGTCGTACTGGCCTTCGCGTTCCGAAATCTGGAACGGCTGGTTGATCACCAGGCGCAGGGTCGGACGGGCGAAGTAGACTTCCTGGTCACGGCCGTTGATCACGACCTTGCCGGTGCCCGGCTTGATCCAGACGCGGGCCACGGCGTCCTTGCGGCGGCCGGTGGCATAGGAACGACCCTGCGCATCGATCTCCTTTTCACGGAGCGGCATGGTCGGGGCAGCGGGAGTGACCGGGGTTTCGGCGATTTCGCCGAGATCGGCCAGATCGGTGACGGTGTTGTCAGACATTATGCACCCACCTTGTTCTTGCGGTTCATGACAGCAACGTCGAGCGGCTGGGGCTGGGTGCCCGCATGCGGATGCTCGGTGCCGGCGTAGAGATGCAGCGCGCGCATCTGGGCGCGGCCCAGGGGACCACGCGGGATCATGCGCTCAACCGCCTTTTCGAGCACGCGCTCGGGGAAGCGGCCGTCGAGGATCTTGTCGGCCGTCACGGCCTTGATCCCGCCGGCATAACCGGTGTGCTTGTAATAGGTCTTCTGCTTGAGCTTGTTGCCCGTCAGCCGCACCTTGCCAGCGTTGATCACGACCACATGGTCGCCGCAATCGACGTGGGGGGTGAAGCTCGGCTTGTGCTTGCCGCGCAGGTGGTTGGCGATGATCACGGCGAGACGCCCGACCACCAGCCCGTCGGCATCGATCAGATGCCAGTTCTTTTCGACCTCGGCCGGTTTGATCGACCGGGTCTGCTTGCTCAGCGCCTTCATGGCTTCGAATTCCTTTGGTCTGTTCCAAAAGCCCAGTGCCGGATTGCTCCGATTGCACGGGAAGGGGCGCCCTTTCGCGGAACGTGGGCGTCAAGTCAAGCTTTTCAGGCGCTTTGCAGAGAGGTAAAATAATACCGTGCAGTGCGCCGAGTCAGCGCGACCCCATGGTCCACTGCTCTCGCGTCACGCTTTCGGTCCCGTCGAGCAAGGTGGTAACCGTACGCTCGACCGAGCGCGGGAGAGTGCCGGGACCGGCCCGGTCAACCGCGATCACGACCGCCACTTCGCCTTGGCCCCCATCCGGCAGGGCCACCACCTTGCGGTCCTGGCGCAGGTTGCTGGCCGGGTTGAACAGATCCACCGGCCAGGCCACCCCGCTGCGCGCCGCGCCGATCACCTGATCCAGCATGGCCCGGGTCTGTTGGCGGGTTTCGGTTGCCAGCGGGGCTTTGGCGACCAATGCGGCACCGGCGCGCGACAGTTCGGGATGCGTCGCAACGGGTGGCGGCGCTACCGCCGGGGTATGAATCCGTCCCTGCCGGTCAAGCCGGAACGGAAACAACCCGGGTTCGATCCGCTGCCGTTCCAGCTCCGCCAGCATGGCCAGCTGCGGCGGCGCATCGACCGCCGCATCGATCAGCGTGCCATCGACCCGGTAACCATCGCCATCGGGCGTGATGGTGATGGCATAGTTGCGTTGGACCCTGATCGCCTTGCCATCATGCAAGCCGCGCCAGACGGTGCGGGTCAGCGTCATCGGCCCGCTCGGCGGAGTGAACTGCAGTTCGGCAAGATCGGGCACACGCGCCACTAGCGGGGCTGACAGCGGCGCCAGCGCGGCCATACCCGCCAACAGCAGGGCGCGTCCCTTTACCATGGCGCGGTGCCGGTGCTGCATGCGGGGGTTGAAGCCTGTTCAGGATACAGGTCGGTAAGGCGCCTGCTTGCGCGTTCATTCAGGGCTGTGCTCACCGCGAACAGCACCCCGGACTCCTCCGCTTCGCCGCGTCAGCCAATCGGACGTGACCTTGCGTATAATTGCTGAGTTCCATTCGCGCAGGCAATCGAACTTTCGTCAAGGGGCATTACGTTTACTGCAACTTGCGCGCTGACGGCGCGTTCACGCCCTGGAGCGGCCCAGCACATGCGCCCCCCAGGTTGCAGCAGCCAGGGTCAGGGCCCCGTTGAGCTGGTGCGCGACGGCCAGCCACAGTTCCATCCCGCTCCAGATCGCGGCGATCCCCAGCAGGATCTGCGTGCCGAAGGTGCTGTGGATCGCGATCGAGGCCGCGCGGCGCGGCTGGCGCACCTGCCGGGCGAGCAGTACCAACATGCCGACGGCCAGCCAGGCCCACCAGCGGTGCAGGAAATGGACCAGAAATGGATCGCTCAGCGCCGCGTGGATCGCGCCGCCGCTCCAGTCGATCCCGGCGGGGATCAGGCTGCCCTGCATCAATGGCCAGGCTTCCCAGTTGAACCAGCCCGCGCCCGCGACATAGCCCGCGCGCAGCCCGGCCACCAGCGCGCCCAGCACCAGCTGCACGCCCAGCACGCCTAGCGCCGCCGCAGCCCAGCGGGTCAGCCGCGCGCGCGGCTCGCCCCGGGCCAGGGCGCCCAGGTCAAGCGCGGTCCAGATGATCGCCGCCATGGTTGTCAGCGCGAGCATCAGATGCACCGCCAGCCGGAAATGGCTGACCCGCACATCGGTGGAAATGCCCGATTTGACCATCCACCAGCCGACCGCCCCTTGCAGCCCGCCCATCGCCAGCAGCACCAGCAGGCGTAGCTTGTAGCCATCGGGAATCGCGCGCTTCGCCCAGAACCAGGCCAGCGGCAGGGCAAAGGCCAGCCCGATACTGCGCGCGATCAGGCGGTGGAACCATTCCCAGAAGAAGATCGTCTTGTAGGTGGCCAGCGTCATCCCGGCCGGACCATTGATCTCGATAAATTGCGGGGTCTGGCGATAGGCGTCGAATTCGGCCTGCCAGGCCGCCTCGCTCAGTGGGGGCAGGGTGCCGGCTACCGGCTTCCATTCGGTGATCGAAACGCCGCTTTCGGTCAGGCGGGTGATCCCGCCGACGGCAACGATCATGACGATCATTGCGGCCACCACGAACAGCCACCGCGCGATCGCCAGCGGACGCGGGGCAGGGCCGGATTGGTCATTTGCCATGGGCCGCTCCCTGCAAGGCTCCGGATAAAATCGCAAGCCATTTGCAGCCGATTGCCGCTGCACCCCTTGCTAGATGTTACATCGTCACATACATGGGCGTCGCCATGCGCGATGCTTTCATTTCGATTCGCAACCGACTCGACCGGGTTGGAATGCTCCTTTCGGGGCTGTGCGCGCTGCATTGCGTCGCCGGGCTGCTGCTGGTTGCGGGACTTGGCCTGGGCGGAGAATACATCCTGGCACCCGCGATTCACCGCGTTGGACTGGCGCTGGCGATCGGTGTGGGCTCGATCACGCTGGTGCTGGGCGTGGCCCGCCATGGGGATCCCCTGCCGCTGCAGGTCGGGGCGGCGGGAATCGCACTGATGGCGGTGGCACTGTTCACCGGCCACGGCATGGCCGAAGCCCTGTTCACCATTGCCGGGGTCGGTTTGCTGGCCTGGGCCCATCTTCGCAACTTGCGTCAGAGCCACTGATTGCTATCTGCGGGGGCATGACTGCCCTGCTTTCCCTGACCGTCAACGGCGAACCGCGCCGCGCCGCGCCCGGTTCGATCGCCCAGCTCGTCCAGAGCCTTGAACTCGATCCCGCCAAGGTCGCGGTAGAGCGCAATGGCGATGTCGTTCCGCGTTCGACCCTGGCCGATGTAGTGCTGGCCGATGGCGATGTGCTCGAAATCGTGCATTTCGTGGGCGGCGGCGATCATGCCGGGGCGGATGATGACAGCTGGACGGTTGCCGGCCGGACCTTTCGCTCGCGCCTGATCGTCGGCACCGGCAAGTACAAGGACTTTGCCGAGAACGCTGCGGCGCTGGCAGCTTCGGGGGCGGAAATCGTCACGGTCGCGGTGCGCCGGGTCAATGTGTCGGACCCCAAGGCGCCGATGCTGACCGATTTCATCGATCCCAGGCAGGTCACCTACCTGCCCAACACCGCAGGCTGCTTTACCGCTGACGATGCGATCCGCACCCTGCGGCTGGCGCGCGAGGCGGGCGGCTGGGATCTGGTCAAGCTGGAAGTGCTGGGCGAGG
>CAZKAX010000008.1:0-5160 GCA_964550775.1 uncultured Novosphingobium sp.
GGCTTTGACCAGATCCGCGCCCTTTTCGGCCATGCGGTTAGCCAGTTCCTGCACGGTGATCGCTTCGGGCACCACGACGTCGCGGACCTGCTTTTCGCGCGGGGCCGATTGCCCGGCGAAGTGGGCGCGCTTTTCCTTTTCGCGAGCCCGCTTGAGCGCGGCGAGGCTGCGGGCGCGGGCGCCTTCGTCTTCATTGAGCGCGCGGGTGACGGTCAGCTTGCCGCCGCGGCGTTCGTCGCCGCCCTTGCGGTCACGCTGGGCGTGGACGGGCTTCTTGGCGACGGGTTCGGGGCGCTTGGGCGCGGCCACCGGGGTAAAGCGGCGCGGCGCGAGTGCTGCGGCATCGCTCTTGGTTTCCACTTCGGGTTCGTCGGCAGCTTCCGCAGGAGCGGCGGCGGCAGGCGCTTCGGCCGGTTGATCTGCTGCGGGAGCAGTTTCGACCACGGCCTCGGCCTTGCGGTTTTCTTCGGCGCGGCGACGCTCTTCCTCAAGCGCGCGGGCCTTTTCTTCCTGCTCGCGGCGGGTCTGTTCTTCCAGCACGGCCAGCCGGGCTTCTTCGGCCTCACGCAGCAGGCGGGCCTGCATTTCCTGGCGGCTTTCAGCCGCAGGTGCGGGCGCGCGCGGCGCAGGGGCGGGCGCGGCGGCAACCGGTTCGGGCGCAGCCGGCGGCGGCGGAGCGGCGGGCGGGGCTTCACCCGGCTTGCCGATCAGCTTGCGGCGCTTCACCTCGACCACCACCTTGTTGGTGCGGCCGTGGCTGAAGGTCTGCTTGACCTCGCCGGCTTCGACCGAGCGCTTCAGGCCCAGGGGCTTCCTGCCCAGCGTCGGTTTGTCGTTGCTATCGGTCATCGCTGTACTTCGCCCTTTGCGTCTTCAATCGTCACAGCAAGCGGCTCGGCGTGGTGCGCCGTCCGCGTGCCCTCATTCAGTCCGGTCTCGGCCACCTGCCCCAGAAAGCGCATCAGGCGCTGGAGCGGAGCCATAATCCGCCCGGCCGCAGCCGGATCGGTCAGTGCCAAATGGACGACGTTGTCACGGCCCAATGCCACAGACAGCGCCATGCGGTCCAGTGGCAAGGTGATGCCCGTCGTCCCTGATCCTTCGGCTTCGCGCCCGACCCGCCAGGCCTGGTCGAGCTTGCGGCTGCCGTCTTCGCCGGCATCGCGCGCATGGGCCAGCCAGGTCACCATGCCCCCGCGGGCGTGTTCCGCGATCCGGTCTGATCCGGTCAGCAGCTTGCCGCTCTTCAGTTCCAGCCCGAGCCGGTCGGTGAAGGCACGTTGCAGCGCGGCCTCGATCCGCTGTGGCAGGTCATCGGGAATGGTCAGCGGCTCGCCCTTGAAGGCCCGCGCGAGTGCGCCCTTGAGCTTGCCCCCGCCCTTGCCAGCGCCGATGGCCGCTTCCAGCTCGGCGCGGCTGACCCCGATCCAGGCGCCCCGGCCCGGCGCACGCGCCAGGGCATCGGGCAGGACCAGTCCTTCCGGCGAAATTGCCAGCCGCACCAATGCGTCACGCGTGCCGTGGGCCCCGGAAAGGATGCACTTCCTTTCCGGCCCCGCGTCAGCCTGGTCTGCGCTCAGGCGCTCATTGTGAGGAATCCGCATCGGCGGCCTCCTCGTCAGCGAACCAATGGGCGCGGGCAGCCATGATGATTTCGTTGCCCTGCTCTTCGCTCAGGCCATATTCGCCCAGCACCCCGCCCTTGTCCTGCTCACGTTCGGGACGGCGCGGGCTGCTCGGATCGCGGCGGCGCTGTTCCTGACGCTTCTTGGCAATGAGTTCGTCGGTGGCCAGATCGGCCAGATCGTCCAGCGTCTTGATCCCGGCCTTGCCCAGGGTGACCAGCATCTGTTCGGTCAGGTGGGGAATTTCGGCCAGATCGTCTTCCACGCCCAGCGCGCGGCGCTGTTCGCGGTGCGCTTCCTCGCGCCGATCAAGCGCTTCCTGGGCCCGGCTTTGCAGTTCTTCGGCCAGTTCCTCGTCAAACCCTTCGATCGTGGCGAGTTCCGCCAGCTCGATATAGGCGACTTCTTCCAGCTCGCTGAACCCTTCGGCAACCAGCAGCTGCGACAGGGTTTCATCGACGTCGAGTTCTTCTTCGAACATCTTCGAACGCTCGGCGAATTCCTTCTGCCGCTTCTCGCTCGATTCCGCTTCGGTCATGATGTCGATCTGGCTGCCGGTCAGCTGGCTGGCGAGCCGGACGTTCTGACCGCGGCGGCCGATCGCCAGGCTGAGCTGGTCATCGGGGACCACCACTTCGATCCGACTTTCTTCTTCATCGATCACCACGCGGCTGACCGTGGCGGGCTGCAGCGCGTTGACCACGAAAGTCGCGGTGTCTTCGCTCCAGGGGATGATGTCGATCTTTTCGCCCTGCAGTTCCTGCACCACCGCCTGAACGCGGCTGCCCTTCATGCCGACGCAGGCGCCGACCGGGTCGATGCTGGAATCGCGGCTGATCACACCGATCTTGGCGCGGCTGCCCGGATCGCGGGCGGCGGCCTGGATCGTGATGATGCCGTCGTAGATTTCAGGCACTTCCTGCGCGAACAGCTTCTTCATGAATTCGGGGTGCGCGCGGCTGAGGAAGATCTGCGGGCCGCGGTTCTGGCGTTCCACTTTCATGATCCAGGCGCGGACGCGTTCACCCACGCGGGCCATTTCGCGCGGGATCTGCTGATCGCGGCGGATCACGCCTTCGGCCCGGCCCAGGTTGACGATCACGTGGCCGAATTCGACCGACTTGATCACGCCCGTCACCACTTCGCCGGCGCGGTCCTTGAATTCCTCGTACTGACGCTCACGCTCGGCATCGCGGACCTTCTGGAAGATCACCTGTTTGGCCGACTGCGCATCGATCCGGCCCAGATCGACCGGGGGCAGCGGATCGACGATGAAGTCGCCCAGCTTGGCATCCTTGTCGAGCTTTTGCGCCTGCTTGAGATCGACCTGCTTGAAGTAGTCCTCAACCTCCTCGACCACTTCGACCACACGCCACAGGCGCAGATCGCCGGTGCGCGGATCAAGCTTGGCGCGGATGTCGTTTTCGGCGCCGTAACGGTTGCGCGCGCTCTTCTGGATCGCTTCTTCCATCGCCTCGATGACGATCGACTTGTCGATCATCTTCTCCGTCGCGACGCTGGTAGCGATCGCAAGCAGTTCGGCGCGGTTGGCGGAAATCGGACTGGCCATATCAGTCTTCCTGTTCTTCTTCGAGAATGTCATCGGCCCCGCTGGTATCCAGCGGGCGGGTTTCAGCGATCAGCCGGTCGGTCAGAACCAGCTTGGCGGATTGGATATCGGCAAGCGGGAACGAGACGCGCCCGCTCTTCTTGTCGTCGAGCGTGACCGTATCATCATCAATCCCCACCAGATCGCCTTGCAGCGACTTGCGGTTGCCTTCGACGGGATTGACCAGCGTGACGCGGGCTTCATGCCCGGCCCACTGGGCATAGTCCTTGGCCCGGGTCAGCGGACGGTCAATCCCCGGCGAGGAGACTTCGAGCCGGTAGGCATCGGTGATCAGCAGTTCGCCCGCTTCTTCCAGAGCATCGATCCGGTCGGAAATGCGGTGCGACAGCGCGGCGCAATCCTCGATCACCAATTGCCCGGTTTCGGGGCGTTCGGCCATGATCTGAAGAGTATATTCCTCGGCATCGGACAACGGGCCGATTTCGCCGCCCTTGAAATAGCGCACGCGCACGAGATCGAAGCCGAGGGCCTTGGCCTCGGGCTCGACAATCTCGGTAATGCGCGCGATATCCGCCACTCGATGCTCCTTGACCGGACGATGTGACAATGGCGTTTCGCGCCGGCCCCTTGCGGCGCCAGCCCCTCCGTTGTGTCACAATGTCGGGATAGGCGGCCAAATAGGCGCGGCACCGGCCAAAAGCAAGTGGTCATTGCTTTGTTCGTTGTATTTTCGGTTCCGGTGCCCTATATCCCCTTTTGCTAACGTCGCCTGCGACGGAACCTCTTGGCCTAAAGCCCTCTCGTTCCCTTTCAAGCTACCTTGCTCTCGTGGCCCATCGCCGCGGGGTCACTCATGGTTTCGTGAAAGGAACCCCTCTTATGCCGATCGGCACCGTAAAATTCTTCAATTCCGACAAGGGCTATGGCTTTATCGCTCCCGATGATGGCTCGCCGGACAGCTTCGTGCACATCAGTGCCGTCGAAACCGCCGGGATGTCCACGCTCGACAAGGACCAGCGTCTGAAGTTCGAACTGGAAACCGACAAGCGCGGCCGCACTTCTGCTGTGCAGCTCGAAGCAGTCTGAACGGGTGGCGAAGGAAGACCTTCTTACCCTTGACGGCAAGGTCGATGAAATTTTCCCGGATGGACGCTTTGGCGTCATGCTGGAAAACGACCACCGGATCATCGCCTACACCGCCGGAAAGATGCGAAAGTTTCGCATCCGTACGGTGGTGGGCGATCTGGTCCGGGTTGAAATGACCCCATACGACCTGAGCAAGGGCCGCATCGTATTCCGGGACAAGGGTCCCGGTGGCGGCCCGCCGGGCATGAACCGGGGCAAGCGGCGCTGACGCCGCACCCCGCACTGGAACGCGGCGTCCAAGCCGCCTTCCGCACAAGAAAGCGGCGCGCCCGGTGCGCGCCGGAGTATCGAATGACCTATAATACCCACTTTACCCTGACCGCGAGCCGGTTTGGCCAGGCCCGGCTGCATGCCGCCCGCCCCGCCATTCAGCTGCGCGGTGCACCCCGTGCGACCCTGACCCGCGATGAATTGCAACGCGAGGTGATCGCCATACTCGGCTGACGCCGACCCCATCGACCAGGCCGCACCGGCCGGAAAGACCAGCTACCATGTCCACCGCCTCGCGCTTTTACCTTGAACAAGCCGATAGCTGCACCAAGGCAGCAGAGGCGGCGGCACTGGCCAACCAGCGCGAGATCCTGCTGCGGTCACGCGCGGTCTGGCTGGGGCTGGCCGAACGCGAAATCGAAGTCCAGACCGCCCGCGCCGAGCGCGAACGCACCAAACAAGTGGAGACCGCGCATGAATGAAGATTCGATCCGTCCGTTCCTGATCAACCAGGACGTTGAGGGCAACTTCCGCCTGACCGTGCGCGACATCCGCTATAATTCGCAGGGCTATCCGCTGGTCAGCGGCGTGATGCAGGCCGAATGCTTC